>JANOYH010000037.1:0-2784 GCA_031428775.1 Bacteroidota bacterium | reverse complement strand
AACGGCATTCCAATTTGTTGTGTAAGTATCGGTTTGGAACACAATGGAAAAATGTTGATGGGTGCAGTTTATAATCCTAATATGCATGAATTTTATTTTGCAGAAAAAGGAAATGGCGCAACTTTAAATGATAAAAAAATTACCGTTAGTGATAAAAAAGAAGTGCTAAGAAATCTTGTGACTATTCCAGACCCACAAAACTATATCCCAACCAATACCCCAATCGAATTGTATTTTTACAGACAATGAATAATATTATTTTTTGACTTTTGACTTTTGACTTTTTAACCTATGCCCAAACTTTTTGATCCCATACAAATTAAAACAGTGCTATTCAAAAACCGAATGGTGGTTTCACCCATGTGTCAATATTCTGCTGAAGATGGTTTTGCAAATGACTGGCACTTAGTACATTTGGGAAGTAGGGCCGTTGGTGGTGCTGCTTTGGTTTTTGTTGAAGCAACTTCCGTGTCTCCTGATGGAAGAATTTCTCCTGGCGATTTGGGTATTTGGAAAGAAGAGCAGATACCTGGATTAAAAAGAATAACGGATTTCATTTTAAAACAAGGAGCCATTCCAGGAATACAATTGGCACATGCTGGAAGAAAATCAAGTTTTCCTATACCTTGGACCGGCACGGAATTATTATTGCCAGAAACAGGGGGATGGCAAGCTGTAGCACCAAGTAGTCTTGCCTTCAATGAAAAATATCCTGTGCCGCATGAATTGACTTTAATAGAAATAGAACAGTTGATTCAAGACTTTGCCCTTGCAGCCAAAAGATGTTTGGAAGCAGGTTTTAAAGTGATAGAACTGCATGCAGCACATGGCTATCTTTTACACGAATTCCTTTCTCCACTCAGTAATTTTCGCAAAGACGCTTACGGAGGGAGTTTTGAAAATAGAATCCGCATTCTTCAAAACTGCTTACAAGCCATACAACAATATTGGCCTGCCGATTTGCCCATCTTTGTGCGCATATCAGCAACTGAATGGGTAGAAGGTGGGTGGTCCATTGACGATAGCATTCAATTAGCAATAATATTGAAAGGTTTAGGCGTTGATTTAATTGACTGTTCCTCTGGAGGTAATGCTTCAAATGCAAAAATTGCACTAACACCAGGATACCAAGTACCATTGGCCAAACAAATAAAGCAACATGCAGCAATATTAACGGGTGCAGTAGGTTTAATTACCAATGCAAGTCAAGCGGAGAAGATTATAGAAAACAATGAAGCCGATTTAATCTTTATAGGCAGAGAATTGCTTCGTGATCCTTATTTTCCTTTAAAAGCGGCCAAAGAATTACAAGCTAATATAAGCTGGCCCAATCAATACTTGCGTGCAAAAAAATAAAACTAAAACTCTTTCACAAAAACGTGCACTTCATGTGGAGCGGTCTCTGTACCACCAAAATACGGATAGAGTTTGTATCCAACAATAGTAGGTAATGGACAAGTTCTTCTAACAGTATCTTTTTTATCATTGATCGTAAACTCATATCCACCATTCAAAATCTTGATTTTAGCTGTATAGGTTTTGCCAATAGTTACTGTTTGCAAATCTTTAAAAAGCTGCGCTGAATCATTATAATAATAAGCAGATACGTGCAATGCATTATTGGACCAATGCCAGCCTATTCTTGCCGAATTGACATGGTGTGGAGGAATGGTATAAACTGATGTAAAAGAAACCCCATCAGCAAAACCATACAATTTATTATGGTCGCCCTGATTACTTGGATCAACTGTTTTATAAATTGCGGTGCTATCAAATTTAAATTTAAAATTTAGTTCAGTCAATCCTTGTATGAGATTCAGTTTAAAAGTATCTACAGAATAGTGTTTGCCAGCGGGAATGGTATATTTTATGAAACCTGATTCGGGTATTCCATTTACCTCACTGCTTCCTTCTTTGGAACAGGCAATGTTGAGGCAACTTAGTACAACTAATATGAAACAGGATTTGAACATTTGAAATATTTACAACTTAAAACTACACCTATTTATTGCTAATTATAAACGAAATATTCATTGATCCGGTTGCCTGCTACCCTTTCAGAATGATACTTTTACTTATATAATGGTGTTTTTTTAAAGCTTTAACAATATTTTTTCATTTAATGCCATTTATAAAAAAACAAGTGGCAGATTAAAAAAGATGCCTACTTTTAATTATTGATATACCGCTTATATATCAAACCCCTACTTAAAGGGAAATTTATATTTGTTAAACGTTTGGTTGGTTTTTATCCCCCAAAACTATTACCGCATACCCCCAATGATTCTTTCGGAATGTTTATTCTGACTGTAGTATGTTGAATGGACCACCATTCAATAGCATTAATGTATAAAATTGATAGATGAAAAAAAACAGCTTGTCGCGTTTCATTTTTACAACATCCTTGTTTCTAGCCAGCTCCTTTTTGGGGGGAAATGTATTTGCACAAAAAATGCAATTAGTGCAGAACAAATCTCTAGCTAAAATAACCGTAGCAATTGTTCCGCATGAATCCTATGCCGATCTTAAAGTGTATAGAACCGACTCATTAGATATTAACCTCAAAAAAAATATTGGCTTTTGGTTTATTTCTGATTTGAATAACGACCAAACTATTCCAATTTTCTGGATTTCTGACCCTATTACGGCCGACCTTAAAATTGTGTTGGTTTCTTATCCAGAACGCGCAGGATGGATCAACAAATCAAAAAAGAGTTTACTGAAAATATAAGGCCAGTGTAGCCTTCCTTATTGTTTAGTGGCAGTGAAATCAACCTTCTCTGT
>JANOYH010000036.1:0-2640 GCA_031428775.1 Bacteroidota bacterium | reverse complement strand
GGAATTTTCAATCGACGAGTCCAGGCCGAATTGAGTTGACCTGCAGCTATTCCGATGTCAATATAAATGAAACGTTCGTTAGATGGTCCATGAACATAAGGTCCAGTAAAATTATGCAAAGAAGATTTGCTTTCCTTTACTGAAATTTTGAACTCAAAGCATAAATCATTCTTAGTTGATCTTTGCTTTAGGATTGTATCATAATTATTTCCAGTACCTTTTTGAATTCCAAAGTCAACACCTGTGGGAGGGCTCTCCAAAATAACTCTTAAAGATAATTCTTGATTCATTTCATGGTTTTTAAAGTTAGAAATCTTGTCATAATACCTACCCAAATTGGCGATGACATATTTGCTTTGCAAAATTGTCCTGCAAGAAGTAAGATGATTAAAATTCTAATTTTCAATTTGTCTGTCAATATTTGTAGCGTATCCAATTAGGTTGCAGGAAAAAATTAAAACTATGCAATCAATTTCATATTAATTATCATTTGAAATTGAAAGCAGTTATTTCCATTGCTGCTTATCCGCTAAATAACTAATACCCAACCCTAAACAAGCAATTAAGGCAAATGACCAACGCAGGCTAGCCATTTGCGCAATTGTTCCAATTAAAGGAGGCCCTAACAAAAAACCTATAAATCCAATTGTGGAAACAGCCGCTAAAGCCACACCCGGATTCATGGTGGCCGACCTTCCAGCCGCACTATAGACCAATGGGATTACAGATGATACGCCAAGACCAACCATCATGAATCCGATACTGGCGGTTAATACAAAAGGAAAAGCTACAGATATAAGCAAGCCAGTTGCAATAAAAACGCCACTGGCTTGTAATATTTTTTTGATGCCAAAATGCTGTGTAAGCCTATCACTGATAAACCTTCCTCCTGCCATAGTGCCCATAAACAATAAGTATCCTAGCGTAATTAATTTTTCTGGAGCCTGTACTGCTTTTTGAAAATAAACACCACTCCAATCAAACATAGTTCCTTCGCAGACCATGCTGCTGAAAGCTATCATCCCGTATAATAGAATCGTTTTATCAGGCTTTGCAAAAATGGGATGATGCCCCTGAGCTGGATCTTTTCTCACGGTAAACTGGCTACTGAAATAAACAGTAGGAACTGTTAGAGATAAGATTACAATAAAATGCCAAAAGGGACTCAGGTGTAAGGCAATCATGAGTAATCCCACCGCTGCACCAGTAAAACCAGCAAGGCTCCAAATGCCATGAAAGGATGCCAAGATACTGCGACCATAGATTTTCTCTACGGCAATGGCTTGTGTATTCACTGATATATTGAACAAATTACCCCAGATTCCAAATAGAAAAAGTGCTCCCGCCAATTGATACGGTGTATGTACCAACCCAATGATCACAAGGGTTAAAGGATAAAAAATGGAAGTAAGTATTAAAATTTTTCTACTACTCCATTTGGCAATCATCCATCCGGTTACTGGCAAACTGCACATAATTCCTGTTGGAAGGGCAAAAAGAATGAGCCCCAGACTTCCTTCACTAAGATTCAGATAAGTTTTGATGGTTGGAATTCTACTTGCCCAACTGGCAAAACAAAGTCCTGCTGTAAAAAAGAAGCTGGCCACAGCTATTCTCTGGGCGTTTTTTGACACTATTTTACTACTCATGGAGCCCCAAAGATAGGAATGATCCAATATTTTGCCCTATTCCAGCCCCTTTTCGGTTATATTTGCCGCCCTAATCTAGGTTCGGAAATCAACTTTCAAAATCAAAAATCTATGTATCGTTCGCATACCTGTGGTGAATTAAGAATTGGAGAAGTTAGCAATGAAGTAACCCTTGCGGGATGGGTTCAGACCGTTAGGAAATTTGGCGCCATCACTTTTGTGGACCTGCGTGACCGTTATGGCATCACTCAATTATTGTTTGGGGAAGAACTCAATCCCATTTTAGACGCCAATCCATTAGGCAGAGAATTCGTCATTCAGGCAACAGGAAAAGTAAGCGAACGCAGCAATAAGAATTTAAATATTCCAACTGGTGCCATAGAAATTGCGATCAGTTCATTTAAGATTTTAAACAAATCGGCCGTACCTCCTTTTACTATTCAAGATGATACAGATGGTGGAGACGATATACGCATGAAATATCGGTACCTCGACCTTAGAAGAAATGCCCTTAAACGCAATATGGAACTGCGCTATGCGGTGAACCGTTCTGCTCGAAACTACTTACATGAAAACAATTTCATGGACATAGAAACGCCGTTCCTGATTAAATCAACTCCCGAAGGCGCTAGAGATTTTGTGGTTCCATCTAGAATGAATCCCGGTCAGTTTTATGCATTGCCTCAATCGCCACAAACATTTAAACAATTGTTGATGGTGAGTGGATATGATAGATACTATCAGATTGTAAAATGTTTTAGAGACGAAGATTTGCGCGCTGATCGTCAGCCAGAGTTTACACAGATCGATTGTGAAATGGCTTTTGTGGAGCAAGAGGATATCCTGAATATGTTTGAAGGATTGGTGAAACGCATTTTCAAAGACGTTAAGAATATCGACTATACAGAAACTGTGGAACGCATGAGCTGGGAAGATGCGATGTGGCAATTTGGAAACGACAAACCCGATATTCGTTTTGGCATGAAAATAT
>JANOYH010000035.1:0-7409 GCA_031428775.1 Bacteroidota bacterium | reverse complement strand
TTAAACTAGCAGAACATCCAGATATTTCTATAGTGCTGAGTGATATCAATATGCCGGAAATGGATGGACTTACTCTATTAAGCAAAATCAATGAATCCAATCCACTGTTGAAAACAGTGATGGTTTCTGCTTATGGCGATATGGAAAATATCAGGAGTGCCATGAATAAAGGTGCATTTGATTTTGTTTGTAAACCTGTGAATTTTGAGGATCTCGAATTGACCATTGAAAAGACCATCAAGAATGTATCTCAAATGAATGATACACTACAAGCCATCAAAGAAAATAATATTCTTAGAATGTATGTAGATCAAACGGTTCTCAATTTCATGGGAAGTCAGAAGTTTGAAGACAGTTTAATGATCAATGAAACGATTGACGCTTCAGTAGCATTCATTGATATATGTGGTTTTACAGCGGTAAGTGAAAAAGAAACACCAGATACTGTTGTTAAAATGTTGAATCAGTATTTCGATTTAATGGTAAAGGAAATTATTGAACAAAAAGGTATTATTGATAAATTTATAGGCGACTGCATCTTGGCTGTTTTTAAAGGACCATACCATTTAGACCGGGCAATTGATGCCTGCTTAGCCATTAGAAATAAAATTGATTCTTATCCCAAAGGAAGCGATTTTTCACCCAAGGTTTCTATAGGTATCAATAGTGGAGAAATGATTTCTGGGAATATTGGATCATCTACATTAAGAAGATTAGATTATACCGTAATTGGTGATACGGTGAATACGGCTCAACGCTTACAAGGAATAGCTACGAGTAGTCAAATTTTGATTACTGAAAATTGCTTTGAAATAGTAAAGCAATCATTTAATTGTAATAGTATTGGGGTTAAACAATTAAAAAATAAATCCCAGGAAGTGAATGTTTATGAGGTTTTAAATTAATCATACTTTTATTTTTTTATTATGGACTTTGAACAGGCATATTCTTTTCTAATCAATAAATTAGACAAAGGCTTACCTCCGTATATTTCTTATCATGACTCTACGCACACCAAAAATGTGATTAGTGCAGCCTTGCATATTGCCAAAAAAGAACAGGTTACAGGTGATGATTTAACTATTCTTAAAACGGCGGCATTGTTTCATGATTCTGGATTTTTGGAAAATCAAGATGGTCATGAATTGATATCATGTGAAATTGCCAAAAAATATTTGCCCAATTATGGATATAGTGTTGAACAAATTGAACAAATCTGCCAATTAATTTTGACAACCCAATTGCCGCAATCTGCCTTTGACCTCATGAGCAAAATTCTTTGTGATGCTGATTTGTATTATTTGGGTAGTGATGAATATTTTATTTATGCCGACAAATTATTTTTGGAAGCTAAAAAAAATGGGGTTGTCAAAACGGATGCAGAATGGATCATGAATCAAATCTCTTTTTTAAATGAACATAAATTCTTTACTAAAACAGCAATTGCCGAAAGAGAAGACTTCAAGCAAAAACATATAGAGGCGTTAGAAAATAAATTGCTTCAGATTCAAACGGTAGCTATAAAGCCCAAAGCAGATAGCTTTTTAAAAGATGCTTTTTTAATTCTTTCTGGGGTTACCTTAGCTGGGTTTGCGCTAAAAGGATTTCTGGTACCTAACCATTTTTTTGATGGAGGGGTAACAGGTATTTCACTTTTGTTACATGAACTATATGGTTTTAATTTGGCAATAGTGATCTTATTGATTAACCTGCCATTTGTAATAGTAAGTTATTTTTCTGTAGGTAAACATTTTGCTTACAAAACATTTTTAAGTATGGTGTTATTGGCTGTGGTATTATGGTTGCTACCTGATATACCATTGGTAAAAGACAAATTAATCGTTTCAATTTTTGGCGGGGTTTTTCTAGGTATTGGTGTAGGACTTGTAATGCGTGTTGGCGCTGCATTAGATGGCATAGAAGTTTTGGCATTATACACTTTGAAAAGAACTTCATTTACCATCACAGAAATTATTCTTGGTATTAATGTAATCATATTCACTTTTGCAGCTTTAAAATTTGGTATTGAAACTTCATTGTATAGTATCCTTACCTATTTTGCTGCCACTAGAAGTATTGATTATGTAGTAGAAGGTATTCAGGCTTATACAGGTGTTACTATCATTTCAGGGAAAAGCGAAATCATCAAATTTCATTTAGTGAATAAGTTGGGAAGGGGGATTACCGTGTATAAAGGTGAGCGTGGATTTTTGCCCGGCAAATTTGAAGTAAGTTCAGAATGTGACATCATTTTTACAGTTGTTACAAGATTGGAAATGAGAAAATTAAAAAATCTTGTTTATGAACTTGACCCCAATGCATTCATTTTTGTGCAAACAATCAAAGAAGCCTTGGGTGGTGTGATTAAAAAAAGGCATAGTCATTAATTATGTGTTTGAATACTTAAAAATGTCTTCCTATTTACTTAGAAACCCCGAATTTGGTTAAAATCATTTCGAGCGGACAAAATTTGGTAAAAGATGACTGTAGTAAGTTAGCACCTACAAATACAGCTAGCCAAAGCCATTGAATATTTACGGTGAATGCTAGTAATACGCTGGTTAAAACAAAGGTACCTGCTACTGCGCGAATAACTCTTTCTCTCATTTTATGATTGATTTTTATTTAAATAATTAGATACTTCTACGGGTACTATGAATGCACGTATTGGAAAGCCAGAAGGATTTGTTTCATTATGTGCTTGAATTAATTGCATTCCTTTTTGTGCATTCAATTCAGATGTGAAACTAAAAATCATTTCTGAATCACATTGTTCATCACCGTGTGCAAACCATTCCTCCAGTGGATTACTATTTTGGTTGTCCTTGAAGCCGGTTACATTCGTAGAGCTGAAGGCTTTAATTTCCGCTTTTTTGAATAATTGATATACAATATTTCGGTGTTCTTTTATGCAGGTTACAATAAAAAATTTCATATACTTATTATTTTTTGACAGGATAACTTTTGCGCATCATTTTAAAATATAGAATAGGAACAACCAATAAAGTAAGGAATGTGGATGTGATGGTACCACCCATTAGTGAGATAGCCAATCCTTGAAATATTGGATCGAATAAGATGATCACGGCGCCTAATACTACTGCACCTGCAGTTAATAAGATAGGTGTTGTTCTCACTGCTCCTGCTTCAATAATGGCTTGTTTTAATGGGATGCCTTCATCCAATCTGATATTGATAAAGTCAATCAATAAGACGGAATTTCTGACCATTACTCCTGCTAGTGCAATAAAACCAATCATGGATGTGGCAGTAAAATAGGCACCCATCATCCAATGGCCCAATACAATGCCTATCAACGACAATGGAATAGCAGCAAGCATTACCAATGGCACTGTAAAGTTTTGAAACCAACCTACTATCAAGATATAGATCATGATTAGTACAACTGCAAATGCAATTCCTAGGTCTCTAAACACTTCATATGTAATTTGCCATTCTCCATCCCATTTGATACTATAATTATCTTCCATTTCAGGTTGATGTGTATATTCCTCTTGTATGCTATAGCCCTTTGGCGTTTGAATTTTTTTCAATTGGTCGGAAATGTTTGAAATTGCATATGAAGGGCTTTCTATGCTTCCTGCCATATCTGCTAATACATACACCACTTCTTTTTGATTTTTACGGTAGATGTTTTTTTGCTTTACTTGTCTCAAAACACTCACAACATCCCTAATCGGCACTGCATTTCCGTGCATACCAATGATTTTCAAGTTGAGCAAATCTTCCATGCTAGTTTTATCCATATCGCTCAGTTGTAATTTGATAGCGGTTTGATGAAAACTATTGGGTTGGTAAACATTCCCAACAGGCATTCCACTTAATGCCGCATTTACTGTGGCTGTAATTTGTGCAGTGGCTACACCATATTTCATTGCCTTCTCTTTATCAACTGTAATATGGTATTCAGGTTGTGCATCTTCTACCATCCAATCAATATCAACAACGTCTTTTGTTTCAGAAAATAATTGCTTTACTTGTGCGGCAATTTTGATTTGTTCTGCATAATTAGGCCCATATATTTCCGCAACAAGAGTTGACAATACGGGTGGTCCAGGTGGAACCTCTACTATTTTCACATTTGCGTGGTACTTCTTAGCAATGACTTGAATGGGCTCACGCATTTCTTTTGCAATCTGGTGACTTTGAATTTTTCTATCTCCTTTGTCTACTAAGTTCACTTGAATATCGGCCATATGGTCATTTCTGCGTAAGTCGTAGTGACGCACCAAGCCATTGAAACTTATTGGAGCAGCTGAACCAATATATGCTTGATAATCTTTGACCATTGGCTGACGAGAGACGAAGTCGGCTATGTCTTTGGTAACTGCATGGGTTTTCTCAAGAGTAGTTCCTTCAGGCATATCAATGACCAATTGAAATTCATTTTTATTGTCAAATGGCAACATTTTTACTGCAACTGTTTTTGTATAAAACAAAAGCATCGACCCAATTAAGATCACTACTGTTCCTAAAATAAATGCCCAACGCTTCCACCTTGTTTCTAATAAAGGTTGAATAAAGGAGAAATAGATTTTATAAATACCCGTTGATTCCAAACTGTGTACTGCAGTTTCTTTGTGTTCAATGCCCCTATGTTCTTTTTCACGAAGGAAAATATATCCCAAATACGGTGTTAATGTTAAAGCTACTATCAAAGACAATAACATGGCTATGGAAGCTCCAATTGGCATTGGACTCATATAGGGCCCCATCATTCCAGAAACAAAAGCCATGGGCAATACAGCTGCAACTACAGTAAAAGTAGCTAGTATAGTAGGATTACCTACTTCATTAATTGCGTAGATGGCAGCTTGTAGCGGCGGTAGTTTTTTCATTTTAAAGTGACGATGCATATTCTCTGCAATGATTATGCTATCGTCTACTACTATACCAGTAATGAATACCAGTGCAAACAGGGTAATTCTGTTCAGTGTGTAATCCATCACATAATAACTGAACAGGGTTAATGCAAAGGTAACTGGTACTGATAAAAATACTACCAATCCTCCCTTCCATCCCATCGCAAGCATTACAAAAAGAGTAACTACAATAATAGAAATGAACAGGTGAAACAATAATTCTGAAACTTTGTCTGATGCCGTTTCTCCGTAGTTTCTAGTGATGGTCAACTCTACTTCATTCGGTATAAGGTTCTTTTTGAGAACAGTAATTTTATTTAGTATTTCTTCAGATAATTTCATTGCATCAGCACCTTTCTTTTTTGCCACTGAAATGGTGATTGCAGGGTAGTTTGTAGGGTAATCCTTTTTCTTAACTGAAGTAGCTTTGCCATATCCAAAGAATACATATTGATTAGAAGTTTCGGGCCCCTCTTCAACTTTTGCTACTTGCTTTAAGTAGACGGGTTGTTGTTGATTTACGCCAACTACTAAGTTGGCTACATCGTCTGCTGTAGCAAGAAAATTACCAGTCTCAACTGAGAAAGAACTGTCTTTTTGTATCAGGTTTCCACTTTGAAACTGTACATTGCTTCCTTGAATCTGTTTACTAATGGATAGAAAGTCGACATGATTTTCTGCCATTTTATTTTTATCAAGCCATACTTTTACTTCATTGCTTCTACCTCCATGTATATTGATGTCTGAAACGTCATTGATTTTTTTAATTTCATTGCTTAGTTCTTGTCCAATTTGTTTCAGTTGGTAGTCGTCGTACTTTTCACTCCAAATAGTCACACCAAGCACTGGCACATCATCAATAGCCCTTGTTTTGACCAATGGCATGGTAACTCCCATGGGCATTTTATCCATATTTTTCATCAACTCCGTATAGAGTTTTACCAATGACCTCTCTACGTCCTCACCCACATGGAACTGTACTATTAGCATAGCCTGTCCTTTCATGGAGGTTGAGTAAACATATTCAACACCTTTTACATTAGAGATCATTTTTTCTAATGGTGCGGCAACTTTAGTTTCCACGTCTTTGGGCTCAGCACCTGGATATCCAATAAAGATATCTGCCATGGGAACTTGTATTTGTGGTTCTTCTTCTCTAGGAATTAGAAAAGTGCTATAACCACCTATCAACAAAAAAGCAATCATCAGCAGTATTGTTAATTTCGACTGTAGAAATGCTTTTGCTATATTTCCTGAAAATCCATTTTTCATATAGTCTGTATTATTTTGTTTTTACGGAAGCTCCGTTGAATAATTTGCCTTCAGCCTTGCTAATAAATGATTCGGTTTTATCTAAACCACTTAATACTTCAACTTGATTGCCATAAGATTTACCAATTCTAATCCAGCGGAGAACTGCAGTTTGATTACTGCTCACGGTATAAATGCCTGTTAATTGGTTTTTATATTCAATGGCGGATATGGGCACTAAAACAGCATTGTTATTGGTGTCTACAATAATCTGTTTCATAGGAATATTTACGTTGGCATACATGCCAGCATAAAGTCCTTTTTGTTCAGTATCTGGGATACTTAATTTAATAAGATATTGTCCGCCAGTAAATTGAGAAGATTGATTGATTTGCACTACATTTCCTTTAAAGCTTTTATTCAAAGCCTTAATATTAATATCAGCTAAAACACCATGTTTTATTTGCTTAATAGCATTTTCTGGAACTGCTGCGTTTACTTGAAATGAACCTGCTTGTTCTATTGTTAAAAGGGGCATTCCAGGATTAGCGAGGTTACCTGCTTCTGCCATTTTTTGTGTAACTATTCCCGAAAAAGGTGCAGTCAGATTAGTGTATGCAAGCATAGCATTTACTTCATTGCGCATTTGTTTTGCGGCCTCGTATCTTGCTTTTGCAGAACTGTATTGTAGGTTTACATTATCAACTTCTTTTGAAGAAGCACTTTGTTGTTGGTAAAGTACACTATATCGATCAGCGTCTTTCTTTGTACTCTTCATAGCACTTTCAGCTTCACTAATCATTGCATCCGTTTGCGCTCTTTTTGCAAGAATATCATCATTACTAATAGAAACAAGTAATTGACCTTTTGAAACATGATCACCTACTTTAACTTTTAAATAGGTGATATAACCCATCACTCTTGTGCTTAGATTAACTGTTTGAATAGCTTCAATTTGTCCACTTAGATTTAGTCCTTGGTCAACAATTTCGGATGGACTAGCAATTGTTACTAATATAGCTGAATCTGCTTTGCTGTTTTCCGAAGTTTTAGGTTCTTTACTAGAACAGCTAGACATTGCAATGATGGCTACTATCATTAAAGCTGGGATAATTATTTTTGAAATTCTTGTCGTCATTATTTATTTATTTGAGGTTGTTGTGAGGTATTCAATTTGAGCGATGCTGCTATTTCTATTATATACTGCTTGTACAAAAGAAAGTTTTTGTTGGGCTAATTGAGTAGATGCCATTAATACATCTGTAGTATTCACCA
>JANOYH010000034.1:0-2423 GCA_031428775.1 Bacteroidota bacterium | reverse complement strand
CAGCAATAAAAAGCAAATACTAAAATAACTACGAATATATTTTTGATTATTGACATCCAATTTTCATTTGTGAATTATGCGAATCATATGTAAATACAGTGCTCATATTATTAATTGAAAAAGGGGCGTGAATTGAAGTATGTCTCGTCCTAGAAATACCTTACATGGTTTTTAATTAATCCTGATTTTACTTTACAGTGGTATTTCTTAATCCTGGATTTTGTTTACAATTAAAGGTACTCAATAAATAATATCTCATTTGCTTTGCTTTTTTTAGCTTTATCATGTTGGAAGAAACGTAAACAAGCTCTGCTGAGGAGCAACTTGCTAGGGATATTCCAACCAGATGAACACATAAATCCGGCAAGCAAATCATTGCCGGATTTTATTTAGTGTGCTTCTGTAATGCCTTACAAAACCTGTTTCCTTTTCTTCGGATATTCTTTCCAGCTTTTGGTGATTTCCCCTTTCATCTTATGTGCTATATCTGGTGTTAAATATCCTAAGCTTAAGTGTGGCCTTTTGCTATTGTAAATTTGTATGTTAGATGCAAGAACCTTAACAGCTTCTTTGTGATTTTGATAAACCCGTTTGGGATAAAATTCATTCTTAAGTATCCCATTCATTCTTTCAGCCAATGCATTTTCATATGGGCTTCCACTTTGAGTCATACTAATATCAATTTTACCACTTGTCAACATCGCAACATAGGCTGCTGAGCAATACTGGATACCTCTATCAGAATGGTGTATAAGTTTACACTCTTTCTTTCGAGTTTCCATTGCCATTTCCAAAGCATATATACATCCAATTGCTTCCAATGTAGGATATAAACAATAACCAACAATCCTTCTGGAAAAAGCATCAGTTATGAGACTCAAATAGCTAAACCCTTGCAATGTCCTTATGTAGGTGATATCGCTTACCCACAGCTGTTCTGACTCGTTTAAAATAATCCCTATTATTAAATTCGGATATTTTTTGAGCCAGTGATGTGAGTCTGTAGTTTTTACCATTCGGCGCCTTCTACGAACTAATAGGCCATGGAAACGAAGCAATTCAAATAACTGATCTCGGCCGATTTTAATGCCGTGTTCTTTTAATGGAATTGCTAATTGTTGGATTAGCTTTCTGGTTCCAATTAATGGCATGATCTGCCTTGTTTCTCGCACTAAACATAGGACAATCATCTGAGCTATAGTTACCGTTTGTTCTTGCTTTTTTGCATCATAAAACGCTTGCCTAGACACACCAAACAGTGCGCAAATATTTTCCAAGGTAGCTCTTGGATTTTTTTGCCTTACTCTTTTGACTGTTTGGTACCAGACTTTTTTCTGATCTTAATTTGAAGGTCTTCTTCAGCAACCTTTATCATTGTCTCTAGTGTAATAACCTTTAACTCTGATTTTGCGAGTGCAGAGGATAGCTCTTTGATCTTTTTGGTCAAGGCCAAGTGCTGTTGATTTTCGTTCATACTTGACAATAAATCTAATGAATGATTGTCAAGTAATGCCTTAGTGGATTGCTTTAAAGTAAAAAGCTTTAACGTATTCCGATTGACGCCATACTTTTTACAAGCTGTTTTTTTAGGGAGGCCATTTTCATGGATCTCTTTGACAATTTCTAACATCTCAGCCTCGCTTCTTCGTTTATAGGGCTGACTGCTCCTGGGACTTGGTTTTGACCTTTTTTTCACTTTTACTGTCATTCTGAATAGTTTTTTGACAAGCTATATCAGGACTAGACAGGTAATAGGGGGTTAAGGACTTGACACTTGTAAAAATGGATAATTTTTAAATATTACCCAATGCCTCACTTACCATATACAATAATTAAGTCCGACACCCAATACAAAAGGTATTGCAGCATTTTGGAAACACTAGTTGAAAGCAACAAAAAAACCAAGGCAATTCAAGATGAAATTGAATTACTCTTTCTACTCATTGAAAAATATGATGCAGAACATAATAGTTTCGGTGATGCCGACCCCATCGAGCTACTCAAATATTTAATGAGCGAACATCAAATGAGAGCTGTTGATTTAGCAGCATTACTAAATGTAAGTGAAGGACTAGTATCCGACATGCTGAATTACAAAAAGGGGCTTTCAAAAGACACTATTCGGATTCTTTCCCAGAAATTCAAAATGAGTCAAGAAGCTTTTAATAGACCGTATAAACTCAAATCACTTATACAACTAAAAACAACAAAGCGCAAACCACTAAAGCGTGCGACTAAAATAGCAAAGGCTTTTTGATTAAGTGGCGGCCCCACTCCCCCAACACCTCAAACAACTCTCCAATATCAACGGAAGAGCAGAGTTCTATAGCCGACACCTATCAATCTAACCTAACAGAAAAGGCGTTACACACAAAGACCAATATTCCGAAAGCAATCAAAAATGGAGTTTTTTATTACCATGG
>JANOYH010000033.1:0-3412 GCA_031428775.1 Bacteroidota bacterium | reverse complement strand
TAGCGTTAAGTTTGAATTGGATTGAACAACAACTATCAGAAACCGGGTTAACGAGTAATGAATTGATCAATTCAGAAACGCAGAAACAGGCAGCCGATCAAATATCTATCAGCAACAGTATTGGCAGTCTTAGATTGCTGGGATCAATGGACTGGCGTGATTTTGTTGAAGCAAATAGCATTGTGGATCAAATCCTAAAAGAAGATCATGATGGAACCTATTTTTTAATGGATTTTCAAACCCGCGACAGGTATCGGCACGTGGTAGAAAATATTGCCAAAAAAAGCAAGATAGATGAGTACAAAGTTGCTCAAATTGCCATTCAGTTAATGCAAGAAAATGTAAAAAGTATTGCCGATGATGAATCAACAAAACATGTAGGCTATTTTTTGATAGGCGATGGAGTTGCTCAAACAAAACGATTGTCAAAAATGCCTATTTCTGCTACTCAAAGAATTTGGCAGGTATTGCAAAAACACAATTTTATCGTTTATTTGTCCAGTATTTGCATAATCACCTCTTTTATCAGCATAGGAATTCTATTCCAATCATTTTCGGAAACTAAAAATACGTTTTTACTATTAGTTGTTTTTTCCTTTTCGATGATTTGTGCAAGTCAATTTGCAATAGCTGTGGTGAATTTCATTTCAACAATTATTGTAAAACCACATTTGTTACCAAGAATGGACTTTTCCATTAACATTCCTAAAGAATATAAGACACTTGTAATTGTACCAGCAATGCTTACAAATACAACAGAAACTGAAAGTTTAATTGAAGCCTTAGAAATTCGATACCTAGCCAATAGAAATGAACAGTTGCACTTTGGCTTATTGACAGATTTTATGGATGCTGCTCAAGAAACAATTCCAGAAGACAGTGACTTATTAGAAACTGCTATCAACGGTATCAAATCCCTTAATAAAAAATACGAAAGAGAAAAGGACGATTTATTTTTCCTTTTTCATCGTACAAGAAAATGGAATCCAAAAGAAAATGCATGGATGGGTTATGAAAGAAAGCGAGGAAAAATAGCAGACTTGAATGATTTATTACGAGGATCTACAATAGAAAATTTCTCACACATCATTGCAGACCAAACTATTTTACCAACAATAAAATATATAATCACACTTGATGCAGACACACAACTGCCATTAGACACGGCATGGAAATTAGTTGGAACAATGGCTCACCCGTTGAATAAAGCAAAGTATAGTGAAAAAGAAAAAAGGATCACAAGTGGATATGCAATTCTTCAGCCTAGGGTTAATGTAAGTTTACCAGATACTACAGGCTCTCTTTATACCCGAATGAATGGCAATGAACCGGGCATTGACCCTTATACTAGGGCTTCATCTGACGTTTACCAAGATTTATTTTCAGAAGGCTCATTCATAGGAAAGGGGATTTATGAAGTAGATAGTTTTATAAAAGTATTGGAAGGTAAGTTTTTAGACAATAGCATTTTAAGTCATGATCTTTTAGAGGGCTGTTATTTGCATTCAGGATTGGTTAGTGATGTACAATTGTTTGAAAAATACCCCACAACATATAAAGCAGATATGGCTAGGTATAGGCGGTGGGTAAGGGGCGACTGGCAGATAATTTTATGGATTTTCCCTTTTGTACATGACGCAAGAAAACACTGGCACAAAAACCCACTTTCTGGATTATCCAGATGGAAAATATTTGACAATATCAGACGTAGTTTATTTCCTATAGCATTAACAACGCTAGTAATCATTGGATGGGTTGTTTTGCCATCATCTTTATTCTGGACGCTGATAGTTTCAGGATTCATTGTAATCCCAATATGCATTTCTTCTATTTGGGATACGCTAAATAAACCAAAAACAGTTAGTGTTCTCAATCATATTAAAAATTCTTTTCAGAGCATCTATGAGAATTTCGTAAAAACACTTTTTGAATTAATTAGCACACCTTATGAAGCTTACCGTAATTTATCTGCTATAACACTCACTTTATGGAGAATGTTAGTTACTAGAAAAAACATGCTCCAATGGAACCCATTTGCAAATCAAATGGTTAAACAAAAGTCAACCCTTTTATCCGTTTATTTTTTCATGTGGATACAACCTTTGTTGGCTTGTACTGTTTTTATCTATTTAGTTATTTATTTACCTTTCACCCTTTTTATTGCTGGACCAATTTTGTTGCTTTGGCTTATCACCCCTTTTATCACATGGGTAATAAGTAAACCTTTATCAAAACAAATAGCAGTTCTAACAATTGAACAAAATATTTTTCTCCGAAAACTAACAAGAAAAACATGGGGGTTCTTCGAACAATTTATTGGAATAACTAGTAATTGGTTGCCTCCAGATAATTTTCAGGAACTACCCATTGAAATAATAGCAAATAGAACTTCGCCTACCAATATTGGATTATCACTACTAGCAAACATTACGGCAAGCAATTTTGGTTATATTACTGATGGCCAATTTATGGAGCGTACAACAAACACTATTAGCACATTAAAGAAAATGGAGCGATACAAAGGACATTTTTTTAATTGGTATCATATTGAAACGCTCCAGTCATTATATCCAAAATACATTTCTACAGTAGATAGTGGAAACCTTATTGGCAACTTGTTGGTTTTGAAACAAGGCTTACTTGCGCTACCATCTAAAAAAATATTGAGCTCTAAAATTTATGAAGGGCTTATAGATACCTTAATGGTTCTAATTGATACTAGCAAAGGACTTGATGTTCCATTATTAGCATCATTCAAAGCTGAATTGGATGCCATTTGTGGTGAAAATGATTTAGACTATCAAAAAGTAGACACTCATATTAGTCAGTTATTGATTATCTATTCGTCCATCTTTGTAAGGCTTTCTGAAAATATTAAAGATGAATCTTTCCGCTGGAAAAAACTGTTTATAGAGCAATTGAAAAATACAAAAACTCTGTTAGAACTTTTTACTCCATGGCTTTTGCTAAAAGATGCCCCAACAAAATTTGTATGTTTTGATCTATTAGAACCTAATCCTACTTTGACAGAATTATTAAAAAAAGGTCTGGAAATACAAGAACAATTACTCCTTTATCCAAAAGAAAACAATACTTCCGAAGAAGAAGTATGGCTAGAAATATTTAAACCAGCTTTAACCAATTCCGTCTATTTAACAAATAAACTGATCATTGATTCCATTGACCTTGCACAAAAATGCAATGACTTGGCTATTGTTGATTGGGATTTCTTGTATGACAAATCAAGTAATCTATTTACGATAGGCTATAATGTGCAAGAACATATTGCAGACCATGGTTCATATGATTTATTGGCTTCTGAAGCAAGGCTTTGCACATATATTGGGATTGCACAAGGAAAACTTCCAGAGAAGAGTTGGTTTGCGCTAGGTCGTTTATTGACAAATGTTGG
>JANOYH010000032.1:0-21285 GCA_031428775.1 Bacteroidota bacterium | reverse complement strand
CTCCTTTTTGTAATTGGGCGCGTGCAGTGGAGAACACTTCTCTTTCCACTGTAACGGCGTTGCTGAAATAAAGTGTGAGACCAATGATTACACCTAGACCTACCTGACCAATGATCTTAGACAAAGCCGCCAATCCGTCGCTGTCTTTTTTCTTATAGGCTTCGCCTTTACTGATGGCATATTTTCTTGCGCGAATTTTAAAGAGGTCGTCCAGAAATCCAATAATGCCCAACCACACGGTACAAAGAATCATGAGGCGGATATAGACTTTGTCTAGGTTTGCAAATAATAAAGTAGGAATCAAGATGCTCACCAAGATGATGATGCCACCCATGGTAGGAGTTCCCTTTTTTTGTTGTTCACCATCGAGACCCAGTTCTCTAACCGACTCTCCAATTTGGTGCCTTTTCAACAACATGATCAATCGTTTACCATACACTGTTGCTATCAACAAAGAGAACACAACGGCCATGGCAATTCTGAAGGAGAGAAACTGAAACAGTCCCGCTCCCGGAATGTGGAAGGATTTATTTAGCCAATTGAAAAGATAGTATAACATGTTATTGCAGTTATTTTTGATCTAATGATTGAAACAGTTCTTTTAAAATTGCTTTGTCGTCGAAGTCGTGTTTCACTCCATTGATGTCTTGATATTTTTCATGCCCTTTTCCCGCAATGAGAATAATGTCGTCTGCCTTTGCCAATTTCACTGCTGCTTCAATAGCGGCTCTTCTATCTGCGATGGTGATGGACTTTCTTTTTGCAGCACTATTTAATCCTGCTTCCATATCACGCAATATTTGTTCGGGGTTTTCTGTTCTGGGATTGTCACTAGTAAGGATGAGTTTGTCGCTCAAATTAGCCGCAACTTCTGCCATAATAGGCCTTTTGGTTTTATCTCTATCACCACCACAGCCCACTACGGTAATCACTTGCTCAAAACCCTTGCGTAATTTTTTGATTGTACCCAATACATTTTCCAGTGCATCAGGAGTATGTGCATAGTCAACTATTCCAATCACTTTGTTGGCGCTGATAATATAGTCGAACCTTCCTTCTGCACTGCTGAGTGAACTGAGTACGGTAAGGATGTTTTCAGGTGCTTCACCCAAACAAATAGCTGCGCCGTAGATGGCCAAAATATTGTAGGCATTGAATTCGCCGATCAATAAAAAGTGGACTTCCTTTTCATTCACCGTCATCACCAAACCCTGCAAACCGTTCTCCAGAATTTTTCCTTTAAAGGCTGCCATGGTTTTGAGCGAATAGAAATATTTTTTAGCCCCCGTATTCTGCAACATCACTTCTCCGCGTTTGTCATCGGCATTAGAAATAGCAAATGCATCGGAACCAAGGTTGTCAAAAAATGTTTTCTTGGCTTTGATATATGCTTCAAAAGTTTGGTGGTAGTCGAGGTGATCGTGCGTGATATTACTAAACAAGCCCCCTGTAAAATGTAGGCCCGTAATGCGGTGTTGGTGAATGGCATGACTACTACATTCCATAAACACGTGGGTGCAACCTGCCTGTTGCATTTGTTGTAACAAAGCGTTTAGGCTAACGGCATCAGGAGTAGTATGTGTTGCGGGAATAATGGTATCACCGATCTGATTTTGTACGGTGCTAATCAATCCACAGGTATACCCCAGTTTGCAAAATAGTTTGAATAAAACGGTGGCGATGGTGGTTTTGCCGTTGGTGCCAGTAACGCCCACTAGTTTCAATTTATTTGTGGGTGAACCATAAAACAAGTGCGACATATAAGCCACCGCTTCGTGTGTATTACTCACTTGAATATAGCTGATGCCGTCATTCATTAGTGTAGGCAGTGTTTCACAAACAATGGCAACGGCACCCAGTTCAATAGCTTTTTCGATGAAGGTATGACCATCGGAAATAGCTCCGTTGATGGCCACGAAAACCGCACCCGGCGCTACTTTGCGCGAGTCAATCTGTATGGCATTCACTTCTACACTGGTGCTACCATGCACTTCCTGTAGATGAACTTTGTACAATATGTCTTGCAGTTTTGCCATATTTTTTTTCAATTTAATTCTACCTGCACCAACTGCCCTCTTACTACAGGCATACCTGGATCAATAGACTGCGCGTTTACTTTTCCTTTGCCGCGTATATTTAATTTCAAGCCCATGTTTTCGCATAAATAAACCGCGTCTTTCAAGCCCATGCCGTTTAGTTCGGGCATTAGCTTTTGGTTGTTCGTTAGGTTTAGGTTACTCATTTTTTCTTTTACCATCAAATTTCTAGTATCGCCACTTAGGTTGATCCATGCTGTGTTATTAGCGGATGAGTCGCGGTAGTTCAATTTTAATTTAGCCAATACGCGTACCAATTCTTTTTTTGCACCGGTATAGTGCATAATGCTGCTATCTAGTGTTTGTTGGTTCGCTTTGTTTTTTCCGCCCTTTACATAAGTGCTATATAGGCGATCGGCTATTTCTTTAAAGACAGGACCCGCAACAGCACCTCCATAAAATATGGCTGCGTGCGGTTTATTTTTGATCACTACTATGCAAGTATATTGTGGGTTGTTAGCGGGGAAATAGCCGGCAAAAGACGACTGATAAATTTTATCTGCATAACCTTTATTACCATTGGCCACCAAAGCCGTACCCGTTTTTCCGGCCACAGGAAACAAACTATTTTTGAACAACTCTTTACCCGTGCCTTCAATACAAACCCCTTCCAGACAGGCTTTTAGTTGCTCCAGTGTTTGATTGCTACACACATTTTCGTGTACAACAAACGGATCAATATTTCTCAACAACACGCCTTCTTCTCTAATGCTAGACACTAGATAAGGACGCATCATTTTTCCATTGTTGGCCACTGCATTGTAAAGTGAGAGCGTTTGCAATGGAGAGATTTGTAGGTTGTATCCAAAAGCCATCCAGGGTAATGTAGTTGGTCCCCACATTTTTCCACCAGGCTTAAAAATAGTCGACCTTCCTTCTCCAATTAAATCAATACCGGTTAAGGTATCCATCTGCATGCGCTTTAATTGATTGATAAATTGAGATGGGTGATTGGCGTATGCTATGGAAGCCAGCTTAGCCATTCCCACATTTGAGCTCAATTCAAAAGCTTGTTTTACGGTAACGCCTCTATGACCACTTTGTTCTGAATCGTACACCGTTTGACCGGCAACGCGCCAAATGCCACCTTCCAAATCAACCATGTCATTGAGCTTTATTTTTTTGTCTTCTAGCAAAGCCATCATAGTAGCAAGCTTAAAAGTAGAGCCTGGTTCTGTGGGAGAGATGGCATAATTATAATCTTCCCAGAATCCGCCACCAGAACGCTTTCCGAGGTTAGCGATGGCTTTAATTTTTCCGGTCTTTGTTTCCATCACAATGGCGCAACCATGGTCGGCGTCATTTTTTTCCATCATGCGCAGTAAGGCATTTTCGGTGATCTCTTGAATAAATACGTCGATAGTGCTCACGATGTCTTTGCCCGTTTCAGGCTCAACGATATAGTCGTCACTAATGGGCGCTTTCACGCCACCTGCAATATTGCGAACCCATTGTTTGCCTTCTCTTCCTTTGAGCAGGCTGTCGTATGTTTTTTCAAGACCCACTTTAGAATTTTCTCTATCCAGTCCAACCGTTCTAAAAGCCAATATGCCATAAGGGTTCAGTCGAATACTTTTTTCATTCACAATTAATCCGCTCTTATACCTACCCTGTTTGAACAAAGGAAATTTGCGCAGCTCTTCGTATTCGCGGAAAGTTGTTTTGCGGTGTAATTCAAAATAGGGTTCGTTATCGCGATAAGCCTGCTGCAATATTTGTTTGTATCCTTCTGCAGAATGGTCTTTGAATAAGTTGGCGATATAATATGAAAGGGAGTCGAGGTTTTCGCGAAAATGAACACCAGATTTTTCGTGCAGGTATTCCACTCTAAAGTCGATGAATAAATCAAATTGAGGAATGCTGGTACTTAGCATTTGTCCGTCTTCACTAAAGATGGTACCGCGCTCTGCTTCAATGCTGTCGATACGTTGGTGCAGACTATCGCTCATGCTTCTCCAGTGTGCGCCTTGTACTTGTTGAATGTAAACGGCTTTACCAAAGATGGCGATGCATACTCCTATCACCAGTATATAACTGAGATAGACCCTCCAGAGTATGTCGCGTTTTACTTCCATTTGCGGTACAGCAATTGTTATTTTGATTTAAAACTATTTTACCTACTTTAACCTCTCCGGTGTCTCTCTGCTAATCTTCAAACCCAGTGGCCCCGCGGCTTTCAACACTTCTGCCTCTTCGCTCTTGAACATGAGTTCGCTCTTCAGTGTTTTATATTCAAACTGCAATTCCTTTAACTCTGTATTGGTTTTATTGATATTTCGAACTATTCTGTCGGCGTTATGTCCGTTGGCTATATAGAGAACGGTCAACACTGTTAGAAAAAGAAAAAAGGGAATATTCTTTACAATCCACTGATAGTTAAACAGACCCTTTAAAGGATTTTTGTTTGTACCAGTATTTTTTATTTGCTCGGTCATTTCTTTTTTTTATCCCCTTTTGGGAGGGGCAGGGGTGGGTGTTTTTTAGTAACGCTCAGCTACTCTTAGCTTTGCACTCCTGCTTCTTTTATTTCGTTTCAACTCATCGTCAGATGCGGTGATGGGTTTTTTGGTAATTATTTTTAAGATCTGTTCTTTCTCTATTGAAATGAAAGGGTTATTGTCTTGCACCTCTTCAAAACTTCCTTGTTTAAAAAAATTCTTCACCAGCCTATCTTCTATCGAATGAAACGTAATCACTGCAACCCTTCCACCCGTTGTAAGCACCTCAGGCACTTGCGATAACATTTCTTTCAACGCACCCATCTCGTCGTTCACTTCCATCCGCAATGCTTGAAATACTTGTGCCAGGTATTTATTCGGATTCCCTTTTACTACTGCACTAATCATCGCTTTAAACTGTAAGATGGTTTGTGCTGGCAGCTGTTTGCGTTGATGTACAATATGTTTTGCCAGGGTGATGCTATTGGTTACTTCACCGTATTGTTCAAACATTTTGTGCAGTTGCGATTCAGTATAAGTGGCCACAATGGTTGCAGCGGATAGTTCTTGACGTCGGTCCATGCGCATATCGAGCGGACCATCAAACCGAATAGAAAAACCGCGTTCACCTTCGTCAAACTGAAAACTGCTCACGCCCAAATCTGCCAGTATGCCATCCACTTTAGTCACTTTATTCAGCCTCAAAAAGCGTTGAATATGTCGGAAGTTAGCGGGCACAAAAACGATACGATCATCCTCTGGTAAATTCTGTTTAGCATCGGCGTCTTGGTCAAAGGCAAAAAGTTTCCCGTTTGGTCCGAGTAGCTGCAGAATGCCCCTGCTATGACCGCCGCCACCAAAAGTGCAGTCCACATAAACCCCATCCGCTTTAACAGCCAGACCATCCATAGATTCCTGAAAAAGTACCGGAACATGGTAGTCGTTGGAAGGAATTTTAGTCATTCTTCAAACCTCCCATTACTTCTTGCGCCAGTTTGCTAAATGCTTCTGATGAAAAATCTTCAAAGAGCTGATTGTATTGAGTAGCATCCCAAATCTCAAAGCGATCCAGTGCTGCTGCTATCACAATATCTTTCCCAAGCGATGCAAATTCTTTCAAAGACCCTGGCAATAACATCCTTCCGGCATTGTCTAGCTCTACTTCTGTAGCGCCGCCCAAAAACTGCCTGCGAAATTGTCGTACCTTAGGCTCGAAATCACTCAACTGAGCAATTTTGGAGGTAATTAATTCCCAACTTTTCAATGGATATAATGTGAGACATTTTTCGAAACCGCGACTGATGATAAATCGATTCTCTCCTTCGGGTAACTGTTTTTTCAGTCCACCCGGAAGTAAGAAGCGACCTTTCGCGTCAACCGTAGCCTCATATTCTCCGTGAAATCCTTGCATTTGTGAATAAATTTTCCAAGTATTACCACTTGTTGACACAAAATAACACTTTTTCCCACTTTAAACAGTGATTTAAGGGCTTTGTATTTATCCACAAGCCGAAATCTGCTATAAAGCATAACTGCAAAGGCTTACAACGAAAATGTTCAAAATACGGTGTGAATGAAATGTGGATAGCTGTGGATAACCTGTTAATGGAGCGGATTAAAAATTGTGAAGCGGAAAGAATTGAGGTAATGTAATTTTGCCGGCAATGCATCCAAAAAACATATCAATTAAAGACTATCAATACGAATTACCAGATGATCGTATTGCAAAATTTCCGTTGGCGGAAAGGCATAATAGTCAACTGCTCATTAATTCTCAAGGAAAATTTCAAACTACCTCATATAAACAATTAGCAGAATATCTACCTGAAAATAGCTTATTAGTTTATAACAATACTAAGGTCGTTGAAGCTAGAATCTTGTTTCAAAAGCCTACGGGTGGGGTCATTGAATTGTTTTGTTTGGAGCCGGATCAGATTTACCCAGATATCACAACTGCCATGTTGAAAAAAGGAAAAGTTAGGTGGAAGTGTTTGGTGGGTGGCGCAAAGAAATGGAAGAAAAAGCAATTAGAGAAAGTACTTGACTCGGGAATTGTTCTTTGTGCAGAACGCATACAACAAGAACAAGAAGCCTATATCATTGAACTAAGTTGGAGCGATGAGCAATTGAGTTTTGCGGAAATATTGCACTTGGCTGGGGTTATTCCTTTGCCGCCTTATTTGAATAGGGTTGCCGAAGAATCTGATGCTGAACGGTATCAAACTATTTATGCAAAATATAATGGCTCAGTTGCTGCACCTACTGCAGGTTTGCATTTTACTGATGAAGTATTCGCTTCCTTAAAAGCAAAAAATATTTCTGCAGAATATGTGACACTACATGTAGGCGCGGGCACTTTCAAACCTGTAAAAGCAGCAATGATGGATGACCATGAAATGCACGCAGAGTTTATAGATGTGAGCGTTGATTTTATTCAGCAGCTAATTGCACAAATTAAGTTCCAACTTAATTCTCAACTTGAGAAAAAAGACATACTACAAGCAGAGCAGCCCGTTGCCCCAATCATTCCAGTTGGCACAACATCCATGCGCACGCTTGAAAGCTTATTTTGGCTGGGATTAAAAATAATTCAACAACCAACTATTGAATTCAGTGAATTGACCATCCATCAATGGGATGCCTATGAATTAGCAAGTGAAGGTGTTAGCCCTATTATTGCATTGTCATCACTTGTTGCTTGGATGCAAACTAACCAAATGCAGCATCTCATCACCAAAACACAAATCATCATTGCACCAGGTTATCAGTTCCGGATCTGTAATGCCCTCATCACCAATTTTCATCAGCCGCAATCCACTTTATTATTATTAGTTGCTGCGTTGATTGGAGAAGATTGGAAAAATCTATATGCGTATGCACTTAACAATGATTTTCGATTTTTAAGCTATGGAGATGGATGTTTATTATGGGCCAAACTAGATAAGTGAAATTAATTTAGTGCAGGTATTGGGCAACTGCAATACATCTGAAAAGGATAAAGCTAAACTTCTTCTTTTACCAATGGAATTTCAATGGTGAAGCTACTACCCTTTCCCACAGTTGACTCTACGCGAATCTTTCCTTTGTGTGCATCAATGACCGTTTTAACGTAGCTCATACCCAGACCGAATCCTTTTACATTGTGCAAGTTTCCGGTGTGTGCTCGATAGAATTTTTCGAAGACGCGTTTTACCGTTTCTTTATTCATGCCTATCCCATTGTCTTCAATGCGAATAAGCAATTGTTTGCTGGTACAATGCGTACTTAATTTAATCTCGATTTTTTCTTTTGAATACTTAATCGCATTGTCCACCAAATTTGACAAGAGATTACTAAAATGTACTTCATCCACTTCTATCAAATCATAACTGGCATTGAACAACTTGACCACTTTGCCGTGTTTACTTTGTAATTGCAATTGATAATTTTCCAAAACTTGGTCTAACATCTCGTGTAAATGAATGGGACTTAAGTTTAATTTCAATTCCTGCTTCTCCATCAAAGCTGCTTGTAGAATGGTTTCTACGTGTTTGTTCATGCGTATATTTTCTTCTTTGATGATGCCATAAAAATAAGCCATCTTCTCTGGATTGTTCTTCACTTTCTCATTTTTCAACGCATCCACTGCCAATGAAATAGTGGCCAATGGCGTCTTGAATTCGTGCGTCATATTATTGATGAAATCACTTTTGATCTCACTTAACTTTTTCTGATTCAACAAAGACCTTACCGTTACATAAAATGCCGTGATAATGATCATCATAAATACGGCTGCCCCAATAATAATCCATCGCAACGACGCCCATACTTGGTCGTTATAATTGGGAACAATAATAATTAACTGCTCATAGGTGGCAGCATCATCCATAGACACTTCTGTATTGGGCAAAATGGGAATGACAAATGGTTTGTTGAGTGCGGTATCATTATACGCTTTTTCAAATCCCTTCGACATCATTTCTAATTCGGCCGTGGTATTGATGATGGCAAATTCAAATTTCAATTCTCGCCACTCGGCCGTTACCAATACTTTTCGCAACTTGGCTTCCACATCCTGCACCGTAAATTTTTCGTCGATGGTAGGAGGCTTCAACAAGTGTAAGTGAAAAGCCGAATTAAATCCAATGCCTCCTTGACGTGGACGAAGGATATGGCCGTTGTAGGCCGACTTATACAAATCCGAAGCCACCTGCAATCCTTCAGAACTGATTTTATTATACAATTGAACTTCGCGCACTTCCAACAAATTCTTTAACCAAGAACCTTGTAGCAGGAGAAGTCCGAGTAATGACAAGGAAATCAGGACAATAATGACGGGGAATGTGCGCTTCATTCTCACAAATATAAAGGATAGAAATACTTGTGCCACGCTAGTTTGAGCTATTTATCAGCATTTTAACGCAGGAATGTGGGTTTAATTTTTTTGCCATATAACACGTTTTTGTTAATTTTTCCTCATGACAGTTCCTAGCGCCGGCATACTGCTGATATCCGATCCTTTTCTGAAAGACCCAAACTTTCAGCGTACCGTCATCCTTCTCTGCGAACACCAGGTGGAAGGTAGTTTTGGATTCGTCTTAAATCGCCTGCAGGAAGGGGTTTTGAGCGATTGGGTACACGATTGCGTAGGATGCCAATTTCCTGTATTCAACGGCGGTCCCGTTCAAAAGGATAGTATCCACTTCCTCCACCGCAAACCCGAGCTCTTGGGAGGCGTTGAAATCATCGACGGCATTTATTGGGGTGGCGATTTTGTTGAAGTGGTCAAACTTATCAACACAGAAGCATTGAAAGAAACAGAGATCCGATTTTTTATTGGCTATAGTGGCTGGGGCGAAGGGCAGTTGGAGGAGGAGATGCGCGACAAAAGCTGGATCGTTCGCGATGGCAACAAACGCCTCATCTTCATGAAACAACCCGATCAAATTTGGAAATCTGCCCTCCAAGACCTAGGCGGCGAATACCAAATGATGCCCTATTACCCCCTAGACCCACAACTTAATTAATACAACCACCACTCCGTCTTAATCCCAATATAAGTACCCCATTCCTTCTTACCCGCCTGCTGTAAAAAAGCAGCATACAAATTATTTTGTGCGAAACTATTATAGTGTGCGGCACTCAAGACCAATCTAAACTGCGGTCGCGCCCATGTGTCTCTTTTGCCCGATGGTACTAGCGTGGGCATGATGGTAAATTTCATCATCGCAGCCGCATCTTGGTTGCCGTCTTTGCGGTTGGCACTGTCCGATGCACCTTTGCTCTTGGTATAAATGATATAGCCATTTAGTGTAAGGTGCTAGTTGATATTGGTCAAAAAATGTTCCACCACTGCAGGAAACATCACTGAAAATTGTGCGCGATGGTGTTTCACGCCAAAGCCTTGAGCGCTATGGTCGTCGAAATAAAAATGGTCGGCTATAGGTACGTCGTTATCGCGAAAATATTTTGCTCCCACCCATGCACTCCACTTAGAACCGTTGATATGATTGGCTTCTGCATATAATTCGGGCAATGCAATGGTTAACCCATTGATGGTTTGTGTATTGATATTTCCCAAATACTGTGCTCCTGCAGTGAACATGGCGATACGCGCTTGCACATTTATTTCAGTGCTATCGGTTGATTTTACATGGGGCGTAAAGTGTAGCGCAGATATCAATTCAACATAACCTGTTTCTTCTAATCTACCGCCAATGGAACCCATCCCATTCAGGTTCAATCCCCTACTAGTGCTTCCCGTAAGCGCTGGACTATACGCCACACCCACCCTACCATATGAACCAAAAGAAAAGAATTTATTATTTTCTATTTGTGCATTTAAATCAAAGAGTTGAAGAAAAAATAAAAAACAAGAATCGAAATGAATGAGCATATTTCATAGCAATTGAATTGTTTTTGAAGTTAGTATATAATTTATTCTCCCACAATTTTGAGAACAAGTAACCACTCTATCTTAATTAGTTCTATTTAATGAAGTCTTTAGCACTTTCCAAATCGCCTCCAAACTTTCCTCCTTCCCCACTGTATCCACCTCATGCAAGTCAATAAATTTTTTAGCCCCAGCAATCCTTTCTTCGGTTAATGGATGCGTACTTAAAAATGAAATAGCGGGCAGACTATTCTCCTCATCCACTTCTTGTAAAGTTTCCATGAGTTGCAACATGCCCTTTAAACTAACTGCATTTTTTGCCATTAATTTCATCCCCGATTCATCGGCTTCTTTTTCTAGTTTTCTAGTGTAGCTCAGTTCTCGCAAGAGGTTGGCATTGCCCAAAATCAATTGGGTAAATCCGCCGCCGCCGCGGGTGATGAAGGACAATAAAAATCCGGTACTCATGGAACTTAAAATATTCTGCAGACTATGCCGGTGATTGATATGAATAGTCTCATGACTTAACAAAGCCACCAAGGCATCTGAAGATCTCAGTTTTTTAAGGATGGCGGTATGGACTATGATATGTCCGCCCGGCAGTGCAAATGCATTTACTTCCTCCTCGTCAACCACTGTAACCTTAATAGGATATTGACTACTCAATTGCAAATGGTCCGCAAAAGATTGCAGTTGCATGGTTGTCATAGTATTGATTTTCTTCTCTCTTAGCATGGACTGATACACTTGCTCACCCAAGGCTATTTCTTGTTTTGTAGAAACAAATTTGATGGCTATGCGCGGAAAAAGTTCTGAGAAGAGAAAATACAGCACGACTAAAAACAGAAAAAAAAACATCAATAGAATCATCCATTTTCTATTCTGTTTTTTTTGGTAATTAGATTGTAGTTCTTGCAAGTTTTGCATAATGAAGAAAATGCTTTACTGTTTTACCTCTTATCAATGGAATAGTTTAATAAACTAGTTTGGTGTCTTGACTATTACAATGCAACTTTAAATTTTGAGATATGCTCTTTTAAAAAATTTGGACAAAAGTCAACACCATTGGGCCATTCTAAACCTCCGCCATTATCAATTGCTGCTTTTGCAAAATACTCTTTGTCTAACAATAATGAGCTTATTCCTTTACCAATTAAAGGCAGAAAATTGATAGTTGTTGATTCACCATCTTGGAAGAGAATCCAAATATGATAATTTTCAAATATTTTAAACGAAATTATTTTATTCATATAATTTAAATAAGCGGTGCTATGGTATTAATCTCTTTCATTTCTGAGGCTAGTCTCCAATCTTCTAATAATTCAGTTCTATGTAGTGATGCCCATTCTAGTACAAGTGCATGAGCCCTTGTAGGTAATTTACCACAAAGTATATTTAATGTATTTATATCATATTCAGCAGTAAACTCTTGATAAATTGCATGAAAATGTGGAGGATTATGATCTCCAAAATACATTCTTATTATTATTCCAAAAAATCTACTGACTTCTGGCATTTTTTTGATTTTCAATTCAAAGATAAGAATAGTATTTAATTTAACTATTTAGACTAAAGATATGTAAAAAGGCCCCGAAATTCGGAGCCTTTTGCTTTATGATGTGTAAGGTTTTTATACTGCGCCTTCTACTAGTACAGTGGCTTTGTTATTGAGCACTTCTACAAAACCGCTAGTGATCGTGAAATTTTCAAAGCTGTTCTTGTCTTTCAAAATTTTCACATTACCCTTGCCTAGTGCACTAATCAAGGCTGCGTGTTTGTCTAGTACTTCAAACAATCCGTTGATACCAGGTAGTTGCACTCCGTAGACTTCGCCTTTGAAGAGCATTTTTTCTGGGGTTAATATTTCTACTATCATCGCTGTTAAATTATCCTTTTGCTGCTTCAATCATTTTCTTTCCTTTCTCTACTGCATCTTCCAAAGTACCTACTAAGTTGAATGCTGCTTCTGGATACTCATCCACTTCTCCGTCCATGATGGCATTGAAGGCACGGATGGTATCGTTGATGTCTACAAATACTCCTTTCAATCCGGTGAATTGTTCTGCAACAAAAAACGGCTGACTCAAGAAACGTTGCACTTTACGCGCGCGTTGAACGGTAGTCTTATCGTCGTCGCTCAACTCATCCATCCCTAGAATGGCAATAATATCTTGTAGCTCTTTGTATCGCTGTAAAATTAATTTAACCCTGTTGGCACAATCGTAGTGCACATCGCCCACAATCACTGGCGTCAAAATTCTTGAAGTTGAATCCAATTGATCCACCGCAGGATAAATTCCCAAATCGGCAATCTTTCTGCTCAATACCGTAGTAGCATCTAAGTGCGCAAATGTGGTTGCAGGAGCCGGATCGGTCAAATCATCCGCAGGTACATACACCGCTTGAACCGATGTAATAGAACCATTTTTGGTTGAGGTGATACGCTCTTGCATCAATCCCATTTCAGTAGCCAGTGTAGGCTGATATCCTACGGCCGATGGCATACGACCTAAAAGTGCCGATACCTCAGAACCTGCTTGCGTGAAACGGAAGATATTGTCTACGAAGAACAAGATGTCTTTTCCTTTTCCAGTACCATCTCCATCGCGGAAATATTCAGCGATAGTCAATCCGCTCAAAGCCACACGCGCACGTGCTCCTGGAGGTTCGTTCATTTGTCCGAATACGAAAGTAGCTTTCGATTCTTTCAATCCTTCCATATCCACTTTAGTTAGATCCCATCCACCTTCTTCCATGCTATGTTTGAACGCTTCACCATAGTTCATGATACCCGCTTCAATCATCTCACGCAACAAATCGTTTCCTTCGCGGGTGCGCTCACCTACTCCTGCAAATACAGAAAGTCCGCCGTGCCCCTTAGCGATATTATTAATCAACTCTTGAATCAATACTGTTTTACCCACACCAGCACCACCAAATAAACCAATCTTTCCACCTTTTGCATAAGGCTCAATCAGGTCAATTACTTTAATACCTGTATACAGAATTTCTGAAGCGGTACTTAGGTTTTCGAATAATGGCGGGGTGTTGTGAATGGGCCTTCCGCCTACTTTGCTCACCTGTGGCAGACCATCAATAGCGTCTCCAGTTACATTGAACAGTCTACCATTCACTAAAGGACCAACTGGCATTGCAATCCCTTTACCAGTATCCACCACTTCCATACCACGCACAAGGCCTTCGGTACCGTCCATTGCAATGGTACGCACACTGTCTTCGCCAAGGTGCTGTTGCACTTCAAGCACTAATAAATCGCCATTGTCTCTTTTGATTTCCAAGGCGTTGAAAATTTCTGGCAGACCTGCATCGGGAAAATGAACGTCCACTACTGCACCAATAATTTGTTTGATTTTACCTGTCGTAGCCATTTCTGGAAAAATATATAGGTTTAAAAAAAGTTGCTGATTTGGGCGCAAAGGTAAGGGTTAGAACGTTCCAAAAAAGGGCAAATTCGAGTTTTTTATAAAATCTGATAGAGTATACAGGCTAGTATGCTTCCTACAATCGGTCCCGCTATTGGAATCCAAGCATAGCCCCAATGGCTGCTGCCTTTTCCTTTGATGGGGAGGAGGGCGTGCATGATTCTGGGGCCCAAATCCCTAGTTGGATTGATGGCCCATCCTGTTACGCCACCCAGTCCAAGTCCAATGGCCAAAATTACCAAAGCCACGGGAAGTGCGTCTATGGAACCCAGTCCCGCGTCTCCTTTAGTTCTAAGTAAACAGGCCAAAACCAATACAAATGTTCCCAATGCTTCGCTGAAAAAGCTGTGAAAAGTGCTTTTGATGCCGGCGCTGGTGGCAAAACAGGCCAGTTTGTCGTCTGCATTAGTGGCTTCGTTGAAGTGTTGGCGATATAAAACCCAGGCAATGAACGACCCTAACATGGAACCCAATAATTGAGCTAATATATAAGATGGAACCAAGGCCCATTCAAACCTGCCCAAAAATGCAAGCGCAATGGTGATTGCCGGATTCAAGTGACCACCACTGATGGGTGCCGTAATATATAAGGCGATGAAAACCGCCATGGCCCATCCAAAACAGATGGAGATGAGTCCACCCCCATGTCCCTTTGTTTTTGGAAGAACCACATTGGCAACAACGCCCTGACCAAGGGTAATCAATAAAGTAGAACCTAAGAATTCAGCTACTAAAGGCGACATAAGCAAGCATTTATAAAATGAATATACTACTAAAAATAATTTCCTATTGCATAAAGTGGAATATTCAAAAGCCAGTCGTTTTTTCTAAAATCAGATAAAGAAGTTCTGATAGATATTTTTGGATTAAACTGCTTATGAAATGATTTTAAACTTTTTGCTTGAAGATTTTCTGAAGCTTTTACTTCAATTGGAATAAGTTGATCTTGAAATTGAATAAGAAAATCTATTTCAGCACTGGACTTTTCTGAGGCCCAATAATAGATACTTACCATTTTATTGCATTTAAATTGTTGCAATACATATTGCTCAGTCAATGCCCCTTTAAATTCTTGAAAAATTGACAAGCCATTTAAAAGTGTGGAAGGTTCAATAAAGCCCATTGCGGAGAGTAAACCAACATCCAGTATAAATAATTTAAACGCATTGTTGTCTTGATAGGCTATTAAAGGAATAGATGGTTTCAATACACAGGATACTTTATATAAGAGACCTGCATCAATTAGCCAAGCAATGGCTAATTCAAATTCTTTTGCTCTTGCTCCTTGTTTAATGAGACCATATACAAATTTTTTATTCTCTTTAGCAAATTGTGCAGGCAATGATTTCCATAACATCCTTATTCTTGGTACCAATTCATTAGGCGCATGCTTAGAAAAATCTTGTTCATAGGCATCTAATAGGCGTAATTGAATTTCACGAACTTTTGAAAAGTCGTTTTCATTTACAAAAGAATACACTGCTTCAGGCATGCCACCTACAAAATAATACACGCGCAAGAGTTCAATAAACTTTGTTTTAAATGCTGTTGTCAAAGTCCAATCTTTCGTTTCTAATAAATCATTTAAAGCAAGATTGTTTGTAGCTAATAAAAATTCGTTAAAGCTTAACGGATAAAGGTCTAAGAACGCAACTTTTCCAACTGGGAATGACCGATTTTTATGCAAAGAAACACCCAATAAAGAGCCCGCACAAACCAGATGGTATTGAGGTGCATTTTCGTAAAAATATTTTAATGATGTTAAAGCTCTTTCAGATTCCTGAATCTCATCAAAAATAAGCAATGTGTTTGGTGCATTTATTTTGAGTCCAGTTTCAATTTCAATTGCGGTGATTATTTGAGGAATATCAAAATCATTTTCAAAAACCGCATTTAGTCTATTGGATTTTTCAAAGTTGATATAGGCAGTTTGCGCATAATTGTTTTGACCAAATTCTTTCATCAACCAAGTTTTTCCCACTTGCCTTGCACCTCTAATAATAAGCGGTTTTCTATTTTTTTCTTGCTTCCATATTAATAATTTTTGATATAAACTACGTTTCATCCTGCGTTTTTGTGTTGTAAACATACAAAAACTCGTGCGACAAAGTGTTAATTTGCCTAAATTCTAGCTAATAAACCCTAGTTTTTCATTCCTACATTCCTTTGCAAGCAATGACGCAACTGCAGGCATCAAGGCCGTTGCAGCTTTTGCATCCAATATATTGAGTCTGGTTCTCCTACTCAGCAAATCCTCCACGGTCATGGCCATTTCAAAACGGATGGCATAGACCAATTCGGCGTAAGTATAGGTATAATCTGGGTGCAATAATTGGGCTAGTGAGGGGTCTTCTTCCATCAACGCTTCGATGGCTTTTTGCCTTTCTTTTGGCTTGCCGATGGGCAACTCCTTTGTGATACAAGGACCCGCTTTTTGCTTGGAACTAAATACGGCATTGTTCACTGCGTCTTCCGCCATATTTCGATAGGTGGTCCATTTGCCGCCGGTGATGGTGACCAGTCCGGACGATGACACTAATATAGTATGGTCGCGCGACAGCAATGCGGTCCCTTCCTTACCCGACCCCTTCACCAAAGGACGCAATCCGGTGAAGGTACTGAGAAGGTCGTTTCGGGTGATGTTGTTAGTGGTGTATTGGTTAAAATGGGAGAGTATAAAATCGACCTCTTCCTCCAAAGGTTGTGGGTCTTCTGAAACCTGCTCTACTGGGGTATCGGTTGTGCCTAACACCACCACACCCTCCCAAGGCACGGCAAACAACACCCTGCCATCAGCCGTTTTAGGAATCATCAATGCTTCTAGGCTAGGAAAAAAATCTTTGCGCAGCACCAAATGAATTCCTTGCGATGGTGTTACAATATCGCCCTGTGAGACGTCATCCATTTGCAGGATGGCGTCAGTAAATACACCCGTTGCATTGATCACTGATTTTGTAGTGATGGTATATTCCAATCCGCTGATGCGATCTTTACAAACAACTGCAGTGATTTTTTTATGCTGTTTTTCAAAGGCGATGGCTTCGCAATAATTGAGGAGTATGGCGCCATTTTCTTCGGCAGTAGTGGCAAGGTCTATGCAAAGCCTACTATCATTAAATTGTCCGTCGAAATAACGGATTCCTCCAACCAAATTTTTTGCTTGCAGTGTTGGTATTGCAGCAAGGGTTTGTTTTTTGGAAAGTATTTTGGTGGCGCCTAAACTCAGCTTGCCTGCAAGTAAGTCGTATATTTTTAGTCCCACGCCATAGAATATTTTATCAAACCAAGAATAAACAGGAATGATAAAGGATTGTGTATGGCAGAGATGGGGTGCATTTTTTAAGAGCAAGCCACGCTCGCGAAGGGCTTCACGCACCAATTTAATATTGCCCTGAGCCAAATAACGAACGCCACCATGCACCAGTTTGGTGGACCTGCTCGATGTGCCCTTTGAAAAATCAGCGCGTTCAATGAGCAAGGTTTTCAATCCCCTAGAAGCCGCGTCCAGTGCAGAACCCAGACCCGTTGCACCACCGCCAATAATGAGGATGTCGAAATGACTATTGGAAGATAAAGTAGCAAAATTTTTAGTGCGATTCATTGGGGGAAGTTAGTCTTTTGGGAGCATTTTCTGGAAGACGGGCTACCACCCCAGCCTTTCCCCATTCTCGGGACGGCATCCCCTCCTATGCCTCCGGCAAAGGAGGGGATAATTAATTAATAATTTAGTTGTTGTACATTTATGATGTCAGAAATTTATCAATGCCTAAAATTGCAATATATAAATTCTTAACATTTTACATTTTTGGTTACAAACTTTTGAAGTTGCTGAAAAAGGTAGTCTATCAGCATCTGAATTAAAACTAGCGATTAAATTGATGGAACAAAATCAAACACAACTTTTTGTTTCATTTAAAAAGATTAAAGAAGGGAAAAAAGTAACAACATTAAAATTAAAATAATTATGCAAGCCCTTTTAAAAAATAAAACTATGTCAATTCAAAAAGTTTTATTTGATATACCCGGAAAAATCACCCTTAAATTGGAGGATGGCAGAATTATCATCACCCCTTTGAAATATTTCCCTGAAATACAAAAATTAAGTCTAGACAAAAGAAAAAAGTACACTATTGTTGATGATAGAACTATTTTGTTTTCTTATGTTAATTCAATTTATCATTTGGAGGATTTTATAGGATTAGAAAACATGTGGAGAGAGAGATAATAACCACCCAGCCTAAGTATTTTATAATCGCCAATAGTACTTACTTACGGCTATGGCCTCTTCTTGATGGTAAAAAGCTTTTACATCGAATAAATTCAATGCATCTCCTGTTGAAATATTGACCAATTTTTTCAAATCATAGCCTTTAAAAACATCGTGTTTTACAGCTAAAATAATGGCATCATATTTGGCATCTAAGGGAACTTCCTGCAAAAATTGCATGCCAATGGGAATTGCAATTTTACCCACTACCGGATCAACTATGTTTACCTGAATACTATACCCTTCTAGTGCCGTAACAATATCAAAAACTTTACTATTTCTGGTATCGCCAATATTTTCTTTGAAAGCGCAGCCCATCACCAGAACGCGGCATTTTGAAATATTTCGCTCTTGTAGAATGAGGGTCTTCACCACTTTTTCGGCTATGAATTTTCCCATCTCATTATTCACCATTCTGCCCGAATGAATTACGCGGGGTGTGTATCCGAGGGTCTCGGCTTTATGGGTCAGGTAGTAGGGGTCAACGCCAATACATTGTCCGCCTACAAGTCCGGGTTCAAAGGGCAGAAAATTCCATTTAGAGCCCGCCGCTTTCAACACATCGCGCGTATCAATACCCATTCTATCAAAAATTAATGCGAGCTCATTTACAAAGGCAATGTTCAAATCGCGCTGGGCGTTCTCAATCACTTTGGCGGCCTCGGCCACTTTTATGGAAGGTGCTTGGTAGATGCCTGCGGTGATGACGGAACCATAGAGTGCGGCAAGATCGGCGAGGGTATCTAGAGTGTCGCCAGCCACAATTTTAAGAATGCTGGAGAGGGGTCTATTTTTTTCGCCCGGATTAATTCTTTCGGGCGAATAGCCCACATTAAAATCTTTTTTCCAAACTAATCCGCTAGATTTTTCTAAGAGGGGGATGCAGATTTCTTCGGTGAGTCCGGGATACACAGTGCTTTCAAACACAACGGTAGCGCCTTTTTGCAAGATGCCGCCAATCATTTCGGAGGCGGTTTTCAGTGGACCCAATTCGGGTTGATTCTGCGCATCAATATCTGTTGGTATGGTAACGATGAGATGGGTGCAAGATGCTAAATCGGCAATACTATTCGTGAAATGCAGTTCCTTTTGAAGTAGTTGATCGGGTGCGCAAAGATGGTTTGGGTCGATGCCATTTAAAAAGGAATCGATTTTATTCGCATCAATATCAAACCCGCAAACCGCATGTTTTTCCGCGAATAAACAGGCCAGGGGCAGTCCCACATAACCCAGTCCGATGATACCGATTTTTGGATGCATGGGTAAAGATAAATCAAAATACGGTGTTTTAACCCTTCTAAAAAGGGTGATTTCCACAGTAAGATTTTCAAAATAAGTTTTTAGTTTTATGCCAATATAAGGTAGCTGGCAATCTCCCCTTACAAAACCAGCGTAAAGACAGGATATCCTACTGCTATCAATACCCCTTGTTGATGTACCAGAATTGATTATTTATCAAAAACTATACCTATAAAACATTCTATCAAGGGCGTGTTGAAACTGTTTTTATTATTTGCAATTGTACTTATAAGTTGCAACAAAACATTTAATAAAAACATTTACGAAAGCATTGAAATCAAGAATAATGATGCAATCAATAAATTTTTGAGTACTCCGGATAATTTAAGTCCTGATATACAGAAAATTGCCAATGATTTAAAAAAAGAAGAACTTAAAAAACCATTCCTACTGGCTTTTATCAAGAAAAATGGGACAGCTGTTTGGGAGCAAACCATTACTAGTCACCCCGCACTAACAAACTCAATTAATACTAATGCAAATAAGCAGGCAAATACCGTTGAAAATAAGCAGATAAATACAGTCGAAAGTTTACCTGAAGTCGTTCCTATCTATTTCATCCCACTGGTTGATTCAATTTCAAAAGAAGTCAAATCCTTTTTGTATTGTGTAAAAAAGGATGATAGTTCTTATTACTATAAAGTACATAATAGAAGCGTTGTCTTAGAAACCAAATCAACTAATTTTTATGCACAGAGAAACGCTTCTTTGCTGTTAGGCATATTTGCATCATTTGAAAAGAATATCAATAATAAAACAAGCACTTTTCCAGCACCCTATAATTTAAATTATGCTGATGCGAAACTTACCATCAGCACAAAAACAATTAGAAACCAAACTGTACAAACCAATAAAATACAAAAATCGAATAGCAGTTCCATAGTCAAGAAAAGTCTAGACGACAATTGCACTTGGGTAGTAAAATCAGCACAAGTCAATTTATACTTTTTGGGATCAGATGTAACACTTGTATTTACTTGGGAATATTGCATTGAAACAAAAGCTACAAGAAATGTACATATATGGCGACCAGGCAACCCCGATACAGGTTCACAAACAGCGGGAGGTGGCGGTGGCACAAATTCTTCTGGCGGATCGGGTGTTGTCAGTTTTTTTGGAACTGGCAGTGTTTCAGGTGTGTATTATGGCGGTTATAATGAGTATCAACAGCCAGGTTCTGATGTTTCCAATTTGTCAGGTGGTGGACAAGGTCCTTATGATCCATTTTGGTATAGTGCGGAAATGCTATCATCATCTACTACAACAATATTTGACAAATATGCAGATTTTATAGGTTCAGATGATGCCTCAGCCGATTATAATTTCAAATTACAATATTACAATCTAGAAGAACAATATTCTAGTAGAATACCAGAGGTCTATCGTACAATGAACAAATATGAGTTTATCTATTTGTTACAATCAAATCCAGCATTAGCAGAAAGCATGGATCCTGTTTCACTTTTAATATTAGCTGGCATTAATGGTGCTGCTGATGTATTAACTCAAATGGTATTTATAAAACTGCTTGACAATAATGTAACAACCTGGAATCAGGCCATGCAAAAGATTGATTGGAGTCAGGTTGGATCAACGGTAATTACCTCATTTTTGCCCTGGCGTTCAGCTGAAGGAAAATTACTAATTGCAAGTGTTAATGGTGCCTCCGCAGCACTCTCAGATATGATTAATAGGGGGTTTGTAAGTTGGACTGAAACGGGTATAAAATTCACAGAAGGTTTTTTCGGTAGTTTATTAGGTAGTCAATTGTCGCATGTAGCCACAAAATTTGGTGGTATACAAAATATGGGGAAATCTCTAGTAAGAAAATTAGAGAACTATTTTCCCTATGCTAAAATTGCAAGATGGT
>JANOYH010000031.1:0-12132 GCA_031428775.1 Bacteroidota bacterium | reverse complement strand
CCCTAACCGAAGCAAAATTCCTTGAGCAACATGGTGGTGGTAAAGGCTCGTGGTATAGTTTCGGCAAAGAATAACGGTTTGGTAAGCAGCTTAACTATTTATTGGAAATGATTTTCCTTCAAAATCTGTTTCTAGCAGTTTAATATCTTTCAATTTGCCACTGATCATGCCCGTGTTGATCATAAAATCCCATTGCACCATTTGATAGGGGATTAACTACTTAACATAACCAACGCGTTTTTGCAAGGCTTCTAAGGCATTGAGTAAATATACAGCTGGTGCATTCCAGTTAATGGCAATTTCATTAGATGCATAAGAACAATTAGCATCTACATAAGCAGTTTCTATTTCTATAAATGGATATTTACAACCATCCTGTCTGCCAGGGTTTGGACCACCGGCTAACAAACCCGGCACTGGTTCTACAATAGCATCTGCCACTGATTGCCGATGGTGCGGAAACATGGGAGACTTTGAACCAATCCCTGTTACAAAGCAATAACCAGTAGCATTCCTACCAAGCAAATAGTCGGCATTGGTTAAAGCATGGTCTAGGTATTTTTTTTCGTTGGTCAAAAAAAAAGCCTTGATCAACAGCATGCCTTGATTGGCAGCATTAGCATTGCTACCCCAAACAAAATCTTTGGCCGATTGACCCATCACTGTTTCAAACGCATTAGACTTTGTTTTCTCTATATAACCATCGGCCATAGCCAAGATTTTTGCTTTCATGATTGCAATGGTTGATCCATAGGTTGTTGGTAATTGATGGGAAAAATGTAAAAAAGAATAAATGCCCATCATGCCCACATTGTTCCAACTTGGCAGGTTGAAATTATCCTGTACACGAAGTGCTACTACTTGGTAAAAGCTATCTGCTCTAGTAGTCAGAAATAATTCAGAAGCAGCCCAGAACCATTCATCATTAAAATGGTTATCGCCATAACCCCCCGTTGTCACAGCTGGTTTAAATTGTTGGTTATGCTCATTCTGTTTGTACTCCAATGCTGGATGAATCAAAGCCCATTCCCAGGCTTTGCGGCTAGCAACCAAACAACTATCGGCCAAGCCGGGTAACTGCTTTTTAAAGCTTTGCAAGATGCGGGCCGCCTGTGCTGTTACTGCTGCAAAATCTAAGGTAGCGGCTGTACCTTTTTGTACCACCCATCTTTTTTCTTTGGTTACACCCGGCATCACCATTCCATCAAAAATGGCATTGGTGCATTTATTATAAACACCCCCATCCAGATCCTGCATGGTCAACATCCAGCGTAGGTTGTAAATAGCTTCATTTAAAATATCGGGAACAGCATCATTGCTCTCGGGAATATTTGTTTCGAGTTTTTGAAAGTAGGCTGGAAAATCTTCATAAGCACTTAGAATGGTTCCCATGGTAATCCCAGAATTGACAATGTATTTATTGTAATCTCCCGCGTCATACCAACCACCCGGACTAGCAATGGTAGAACCTTCTGGACGCTGCACTGTTGCTGCCGATGGATGAATGTATACCACATTGTCTGGATGAAAACCTTTACGCTGCCACTTACCCGCATAGATTTCGGCTAAGGGCATAGAAGCCCGTTGAAAATAATATCCTTTTAATACAGCAGTGGCTGCTTTTTGGTACACCTCATGCTTGATTTCAAAAGGATAGGAATGATGTTGACCACTGATAATGATATACTGTCCGGGTTTTGTAAAAGCAGAAAAATTGGCCACCCTTGTTTTTGTGGATGAATAAGCTGATTGTCTTTCTTCACTAAGTTCTCCAGTAAAATAAATTTCTTTCCCATTTGCTGACGCGATGTAAAATTTGGATTCTGTTGCAGGATCGGTTAACACAGCTACTTTCTGACTATTGGGGTAAAAACCACACTGGTTTAATTTGAAAGCGGCATCTGCCGTTTGCGCCAGCGTCAAAAAAGGATTGGAAGGAATCAATAATACAATCAAGCACGATTTTAAAATGGCTTTCCTCACCTCTGCAATTGGTTTCATTTCCTTGTTTTGTTTAAAAACTACCGTTATTGTTTATCGGATTCAATCCTTAAAACACAACATAATTTCGGATTTCAATTCCAAATAATCATATTTATTTCGGATTTGGCTCTAAAGCCGCATTAAAATTCAGCGGTATCAACTTTTTTATACTTTTTATTTTTCAAATCAACACAATCCTGCAGCATCCTGAAATAATTAGAACGATTAACGCTGCATTTGCACCAGACCATTGGTAACCAGCACAGGCTTCGATGTAATTGTTATAGTTGCTCCCACAAGCCCTTCGCGTTTAGCAGTTACCGTAATGGTACCCGCTTTTAATAAAGAGCGAATAGCAACACGGTTAATACCACATTCAGTATCGAGATACAAATTGTTAGTCGTATTCAGTTTTGCTGCATTAAATCCACCGCGCCAGTTAGCAGGACCTGTTACAGAAAAATCAACTCTCGCTTCATCGGTAGGGCAACGCCGCCCTTTTGCATCTACCACTTCAAAATCAATCAGCGCCACATCGCTGCCATCTGCCTGTAAACCAGTCGGACTAGTGTGAACAGTGAGTTTGATAGCAGCGGGCACCCCTGCTGTTTGTATTTCCTGCTGTGCAACAATTTTGCCTGCTTGCGTTGCCACTGCTTTAATAGTACCTGGCATGAATTCAATATTGGGAAACGCATATACATAACCTGTGTTCATACCTGAAACGGGTTCTGTAGCCGGCATTTTTTCTGCACCATATGTATCAACAAAATCATAGGGCTTATTCGATTTACCAAGAGATTTTCCATTGAGAAAAAACTCAACTTGGTCGCAATGATTAGCGGCCACATACATTGTTTTTTTTGTGCCAACGGGGTAATTCCAATGACCGATGATATGTAAGTCGGGTTTTTCATTCTGCATCACGCGCGATACATAGAAGATCGATTTAGGTATTCTCACGCCATCCACTTTTCCGCTTACACGAAGTACATAACTTCCCTGCTGGCGGCCATCTGCATTTTCATCTGTAAAATAAATGGATGCATACGCTGCCCATTTTGAATGTGCAGGATCTTTATTATCAATCCGATTAATAGAATAACTATAATAACGTGCAGCAGCGGCCAAACTAAATGTTTCAGAGTTCCAGTGATAGGTATCAATAGGACGATTACCTATCGAACCCATTTTAGGTTTGAAACCAAAATGTGGTGGCGAATAATCATCCCATACATTCCGCCCTGCTTCATCGCGGAAATCTTCTGTTTCTATCAAAGGCGCTTTATCGCGGCGGGAAATACTGTAACCGCGAAAAATATCATCCCCAGATACTTTATCCGTTTGCGGCGCCTGTCCAACCATCACTCCATAAAATTCAGACATGGGTGTAAGCGCCTTGTTAGCCTCTGCCTGATCATTATCACGCGTACCCATCACACGCCCACCATGCGGATCAAGTTCTTTACGCATGGCAACCATCTGTATCATCTGTTCTGGCGTTACTATGGTGTTGCCCGCTTCCCAAAAAAGTATGCTTGGATTATTCCTGTAAGCGATCATCGTGGCACGCATTACTTCAACGCGTTGATCCCATTGCCGCCCTGTTACCAAACGTTCTTTATCGCCTGCGGGACAGACCTGTACAATTCCTAATTTATCACATGCTTCCACATCAACACGCTGCGGTGCAACATGCATCCAACGCATATAATTACCGTTGCTTTCTTTGAGCATGTTTAAAGTATAATCATGCATCCATGCAGGATAAGCGCCACCGAGCCCGGCCCAATCATTTGCGGAACGTTGAGCATAACCGGTTAGCCATACAAAATGTCCATTGATCCAAACGCCACCTGTACCAGCTCCACCTTTGAATTCAGTTTGCCTGAAACCTGTTCGCGTATCAACTACATCAACCACTTTCCCATTTACACTCAGCATAGAATATACGTGATACAAGTATGGATCTTTTATATCCCAAAAACGCGCATCCGTTAATGGACCGGAAGCTGTAAAAATTTCTGATTGCCCTGCAACAAGATCAGACGTATTGCCTTCCAGTTTTGCACGAACTACCCCTTTTTCATCTACTACTATGGCTGATAAAGTGATGGAGGCGTAGTCTCCTGTTTCATTCACCACTTCCGATTCAACTTTTATTTCTGCTGTCTTTTTTTTGAGATTGATCTCTTCGGGATAAATATAAACGCCGGTGGTTTTTAAATTTTCATACAAAGGCAAAGTCTGGTAAATCTTACCTGTAACGATCAACATCGCATCGCGATTGAGACCACCGAAATTGGGATTAAAATCTTTTGAATTCCATTGAAAGGCAATACCTGTAGCCTCTTCTTTATAGCCAGGGCTATTATCTACCTGCACCGCAAGCACATTATCCTCACCGGCAGGTTTCAAAAATTTAGTGATATCAAAACCAACAGCCGTAATACCATTTTCTAATTTACCTATCGGTTTTCCATTGACAAAAAAACGGCCGGCCTGGCGCATACCATCAAACTGAAGAAATACTTTTTGGCCTTTTGCATTTGCAGGTACTGTAAAATGTTTACGGTACCATCCTATACCAAACATTTTTTCGCTTTGATCGCCTCCACCGTGACTGATGTATGCACGATAGGTATCCGTATCATTCCATGTATGTGGCAAACTGATTGTTGACCATTTTGAATCATCAAATCCGGGCTGGTCAGCGCCTGTTGAATCACCAAAAGAAAATTTCCATCCGGAATTGAAGTTGTAAGATTCTCTCGGTGAAACAGGAGGCTGAAATTGGTTCAGACTGTTACCTAACCACAAAATGATACGCTCTTCTTTTTTAAAAGAATAAAAAGCAACCAACAAAAGCAGAAGTAGGATAATATTTTTTTTCATAATGGCAATTTGATTACAGCAGCATATACATTTTCTGTTCCTTCAAAATTGGAACGGAAGATGAAAAAAGGTGCTTCCATTTTATACGTAATCGGCAGATTATAAAATAACCAAAAAATATGACCGATTCCATCCTGAGGCATCCTGATTGGAAAATTCATGAAAATTAGTCCTAAAATGCATAATGAAATAATATAATGCTTAACTTTAAATTGGTACTTTCTCCCTAATAGCTGAGTTTATGGCGAGATTGGTCAATGCAAAACAACACCCAATTAAATTCAAAAAAATAATCATAATGACAATTTCAAAAAAATTAGCCCTATCAATCTTTGTTTGCTTGAATCTATTGATAATTACAAATTCAATAGCTCAGAAAACCACATCTAAAATTTCAAAAAATGAGCCAGTAAAATCAACGCTATCATCTTACGAAAAATACATTGATGACAATAATGATGCGCACTTAAAAGAATTTATTGAATTGGTTTCAATACCAAGTATTTCTTCCATACCCGCAAACAAACCCGATGTGGCAAAAGCGGCAGATTGGATAGTAAATAAACTAAAAGCCATAGGTATAACTACCGCTCAAACTTTGCCCACAGGAGGTAATCCTGTGGTTTATGGGAGTTGGGACAAAGCAATCGGGAAACCAACAGTTTTAATTTATGCGCATTACGATGTGCAACCCGTGAAAGAATCAGAGTGGGACAACCCACCTTTCGCACCAAAACTAATTGACGGCAAAATATTTGGACGTGGTACAAGTGATGATAAGAGTGGGGTGATGATAAGTATTTGTGCCGTTGAAGCCATGTTGAAAACAGACGGAAAACTACCCGTGAACGTAAAATTTTTGTTTGAAGGTGAAGAAGAAATTGGCAGCCCGAATTTTAGAAATTTTCTTGAAAAAAATAAAGAATTATTACACACAGATTTTGCGGTAACTGCCGATGATGCTCAATATTCTGAAAACGATCCTGCCATTACATTAAGCGCAAGAGGTGCAGTACAATTAGAGTTTAATGTAAAAACAGCCAATACAGATGCACACTCCGGACAGTTTGGCGGCAAAACGCCTAATGCAGTTGTGGCTATGTCGCAAATTATTACTTCCCTTTTTGATAAAGCAGGCAATGTAGCCGTGGAGGGATTTTATGATAAGGTATTACCCATTTCGCAACAACAAAAAGAAACAATCAAAAACATATCGTACAACCCTGTCAATGATATGAAAATATTAGGCACAACCGCAGAAGTTGGCGATACCACATTTTCGCCACTTGAAAGAGTTTGGTATAGGCCAACGCTAGAAATTATTGGTATGCAAGGTGGTTATACTGCAGCTGAAGGACATTCAAATATTGTACCTGGCAGTGCTATGGCAAGAATAACTTCTCGTTTAGTTAATAATCAAAACGGAGAGGAAATTATTAATTTAATTGTAAAGCACATCAACAAAAATTGTCCCGTTGGTGCCACGGTTACTTACAAATTTAAACCCGGTTATGCAAGTCCAATGGTAACCCCCTCAAATACCAAAGCATTTAATTATGTGGCAGATGCTTTACAAAAAGTTTATAACAAACAACCTTTAAAATTAGGTACAGGAGGCACAGGTGGGGCTATGTTATCTTTTAAAGAAATCTTAGGTGTATATGCCTACTCGTTAGGTTTTTTACTACCTGACGAACATTGGCATGCAGCCAATGAATATTTAAGGCTATCAAGCATTCGTAAAGGACAATTGACTTATTGTTTTTACTTACAACATTTGGCTGATGAAGAAAACAAATTAATAAAGTAGAAAGCATTTCAACCAATATCGGCTTTACGCTCATTGCCAACAGACTATCACCAATCAAAATACTAAACACCAATAACATGAGAATCGCTTTTACTTTATTAGCAACAGTATTACTCGCTTTTTCACAAAGCAATGTATATGCACAAAAGAAGTTTGAATTAGCAGACTATGCAAAATTTGTAAACATCTCAGACCCGCAAATATCACCAGATGGAAAAAATGTGGTAATAGTTGTATCACGGCCCGACTACATCAACAATCGTTTTAATGCAGAACTGGTTTTAGTAAATGTGGCTTGGAATAAACGACGAGTACTCACACAAGATAGAATTGCTGTATCAAGCCCAAGGTGGTCGCCAGATGGTGAGCAATTGGCTTTTATTTCCAGAGTTGGGCAGGGAAAAGATGCCCTAAATCAACTCTTTTTGCTTTCCATGCTGGGTGGTGAAGCAAAACAATTGACCAAAGCACCAAAAGGTGTGCAACATTTTGCATGGAGCCCTAACTCCTTAGACATTGCCTATGCCGCATTGAATGAAGCCAAAAACAAAACCGAAATTGAAAAAGGTTATACCGCTTTTGAAATAACCAACAATGATATGTTTGTAGGAAGCCAACCACAGCCGGCCCATATTTGGTTAGTAAATACAAGAACTGCCGAAAACAAAAGATTGACCGATGGCGATTGGAGTTTACCCCTTGTAATTCCACCAAGTGCACCATCATCACCCTTTTCATGGTCGCCCGATGGCAGAACTATTTTGTTTGTAAAAGTAGCAACCGCCTATTCTGGTGATGGGCAAAAAAGAACAATCCAAATGCTTACTGTTGCCGATGGAACTTACAAACCATTAACCACCAGAACCAAATTGGAAGCGTACCCAAATTTTTCGCCCGATGGAAACAAAATTGCCTATTGGTTTAAAAAAGCTGGCGTAAATGAAAGCATCAATGAACTATGGGTTAGTAATGCAAACGGCAGCGAAGACAAAGCCGTTTCTGCCCAACTCAACCGAGATTTATACCTCTCCGCTTGGATGCCCGATAACAAAAATTTATTGGTAGGGGGCCATAACGACAATAAAACGTCTATATGGAGCATGAGTTTAGATGGTAAAACAACTCCCATCGACTTAGGATCCGTTACCCCTTCCTGGAGTTTTTGGTTGGATGCTACTGTTAGCAAAACTGGTGCAATTGCTTTTACAGGTACAGAACCCAACAAACCCGCGGAATTATATTTTATGGCAACAAGCACATCAAAACCTGAACAATTAACCAATTACAACAGTGAGGTGAGCAAGCTGACTTATGGCAAAACAGAAACCCTTAGATGGGAAAATGACGGTTTAAAACATTGCGGCATCATAACTTATCCTACTAATTATGAAAAAGGTAAAAAATATCCATTGGTTTTGGTGGTACATGGTGGTCCAAATTCAGCATCAGTAGAGCAGTTTGCAAGATTTTCGCAAATATTAGCTAACGAGGGATATTTTGTATTTGAACCAAATTATAGAGGAAGCGATAATTTGGGGGCTGAATATAAAGTAGCCATTGTGCAAGATGCTGGTGCAGGTCCGGGTCGTGATGTAATGGCAGGATTAGAAAAACTAAAAGCCACGGGCATGATAGATAGTGATAAGATTGGGGTAAGCGGTTGGTCGTATGGAGGCTACATGACAGTTTGGTTAACGGGACATTATGGTGGATGGAAAGCCGCAGTAGCAGGTGCAGCAGTAACCGATTGGGTTGATCAGTATAATGTAAGTGATGGCAATGTTGGTCGTGCAGGAGCAATAGGCGGCTCGCCATGGGTAGGCGATAACATGAAAAAGTACATTGATCAATCGCCCATTACCGAAGCAAAAAACATAAAAGCGCCAACGCTCATTTTGGCTAATACAGGCGACCCAAGAGTACCCATTACCCAATCCTATAAATTATACCATACACTGAAAGACAACGGAACGGTTACAAAATTCATAGGCTGGCAAATTCCTGCCCACAATGCCACCGACCCTGTAACACAAATGGAAAGGGACAGGCTATGGTTGAATTGGTTGAATACTTATTTGAAGTAACTGATGGAAACTTCAGAAAAAGCGTGCTAAAATTATTTTTAGAAATTGGGTGATTTTTAAGTGCTTGATGGTATTAATAGTTGCTATCATCAAAACAATCATATTATGGGATCAACCACTCAAACAGATTATGAAGAAGCAGAAACAGAAGTCAGTCATGCCAATACAAACAGGCTGGTAAGGGTATTTAAAATAATGACCAATAAATGTATCACGTTGTTGAAGGCAATATTTTATGATGAAAAGAATATTGATACCATTACAAAAGATTATGGATACACCAATAAACACAATTCCCAAAATCAAAAATACAAATGTTTGGAGCAGGCTAGAAAAGGGGTTGATAATCTGAATTAATTATATCAATCACATCTTATAAAAAAATTAAAAATAAAATGAAAAAACTAACATCAATTATTGCAACAGCCTTATTTGCAGTGGTATGCTCAATCGGTGCATTTGCACAAACAGCACCTAAAGTTATTGCAGTAGTAAACCAGGCCGATTGGTGCTCTGTATGTAAAGCCAACGGACAAAGAGCAATGGGTGCATTTATGGAAAACAACAAAGAAGGAACAATTTCTTTAGTGGTGAATGATGTAACCAGTGCAGAAACAAAAAATAATTCTGCTGCAGGGCTTAGTACCAATGGGCTCACAGATGCTATGAAGAATTACAAAGCAACAGGTGTAGTTTATTTTTTTGATGCTAAAACTAAAAAAACCATTACACAGGTAACCGTTGCAAACAGTAATGAGGAAATAGCTTACGTAATGGGTGAAGTAAAAAAAGCCGTTAAATAAAAAAGCTTGATCAAGAATTAACTTTCATAAAATGAAATCGAAGATTCACAAAAGAATTATATGTGCTTGCAGAGAATTTATTTTGCAGGCACATTTTTCTTTTCACTATGAAGTAACAAAACAATAATGACTGAAATGGCATCAAATATCCTGTAGATAAAGCCAAGGGTACTGCAAAAAAATACAACGAACTATAACACTAAGCAATTTTCAACAATAAATTACCATCAATACCTAAAGTTTCGTTCATTGCTTTAATAAATGAAAGACTAGGCTTTCTTTTAAAATTCATAATCTCAGAAAGCTTGGTGTCTGTGGTGTTCAGCAATTTCGCCACGTCTTTTTGTTTGAGTTTCTTTTCGTACATTTTTAACTCAATCAACCCCTGAACCGTTTGAGGCATCGGAATTGTAAAAGTTGCATCTTCATAGGTTTTTACAATTTGAGTGTGTTTTTCAAGTGCCTCAGTTTGTTTAGAAGAGAGTTTATCAAAACCACCTTTTTCTGTAGCAATTTGTAACAACGCTAACATTTTTGCTTCTGCTACTTCAATTTCTTTTTTGGCGATTGTAGTTTTCATAATTATTAAAAACGAAATTAAATTATTCTTTACACAATTTAATGGGGAGGTGACCTTTTTCCTAAAAAAGCCTTCACACCGTCCTGATTGAGAGGCCTCATTGGCTGCGATGCCCAGCGAAGGCGCAGGCAGCCAAATAAGTTGCGTAGCAGCTTTATTTGGCAGTGGCCAATGCAGACTCGAAACAGGACGTGGGCAGGGTTCTCTTTTTATAGTAATGCTGAACAATTCATCTTACCTTGTATACCACATTTTAAAATATGACTGAAATGGATACCATCACTAAAGCCCTATTAGATTTTAGAAATGAGCGCGACTGGGAACAATTTCACAACCCCAAAGACCTAGCCCTAGCCATCAACGTTGAAGCGGGTGAATTGCTAGAATTGTTTCTATGGAAAAAGCCCGAAGATGCCAACAAAGAAAAAGTAAAAGAAGAGCTGGCCGACATATTCGCCTTCTCGTTCTTGCTAGCAGAAAAATATGGTTTCGATGTAAAAGAAATCGTACTGGAAAAAATCAAAGCCAATGGAATCAAATATCCTGTAGACAAAGCAAAAGGCACTGCTAAAAAATATAATGAACTATAACACTAAGCAATTTTGCTAGATCTTTTTGTTTGAGTTACTTTTCGTACATCCTAAACTAAATCAGCCCTTACACCGTTTGTGGCATCGGAATTGTAAAGGTTGCATCTTCATAGGTTTTTACAATTTGAGTGTATTTTTCAAGTGCCTCAGTTTGTTTAGAAGAAAGTTTATCAAAGCCCCCTTTTTCTGTAGCAATATGCAACAACGCTAACATTTTTGCTTCTGCTAATTCTAAGGCTTTATTGGCTATTGTTTTATTGATTATTGCCATAACCCAAAGATAAAAATTATTATCTTCGAATTATGATAAAAGAACCAAAAAATATTGACTTTTATACTACTGGCAGGCAACCTTCTGAGCAAGATTTTATTCGTATATCTGAATGGATTAAAAAGGATAAAAAAAGAAAGGATACCCGAAAAGTAACTAAAGAGCCTCTCCTAAGTTTTGATTTTGTTTATTGCTCGTACTTCCTCAACTATTTTTGTAATCTCATTTAAGCTAGGGGCTGACGCAGATTTGCTACGCATTTTTTTCAGGTAACTTTTCAAAACCTTTGCTGAAGTTTCTTTCTTATTAATATATTTTAATTTCTGCATTGATCCATAAATTAAATTACGCTATTTCATATTCTACAATATGAGGTTGTGGCAATTTAGTAGATGCTTTTAGTATTTCAATACCTACTACATTGTTTTGATTATCATAATCAACTATCACACCATTATGATCCTCTCCACTTTCAATAATTTCATTATTATTGAACTGGATATATAGAACGTCTGTTACTTTATCGTATTTAATTTTCATGTTTATACTTTTTAATATTACTCGTTTTGTATGCAGTAATAATTAATGGTGGAACCTTGTTTTCGTTAACAAAAACACGTACAAGATATTTTTTCTCGTTTTCTAAAATGATATTTTGATAAATAGTTAAATCCTCTTCAATTGTTTTATTCATTGATGTCTCAATAACCCATAAAATATTTTCTTCGGTTAGTTTTCTTTTAACTAACTATTCCAAACTATGGATAGAAAATTGAAACATAGCTTGAATTTACAATTTTTTTACTGTTGCTATATATTATTCAATGATTTTAACTGTTTTGCTTTTTTGAAATTCCTAAAAACCCTTCACACCGTCCTGATTGAGAGGCCTCATTGGCTGCGGTGCCGAGCGAAGGCGCAGGCAGCCAAATAAGTTGCGCAGCAGCTTTATTTGGCAGCTGCCAATGCAGACTCGAAAGAGGACGTGCGACGGGTTATCTTTTTTATGGACAGGAAGTGATAGTCTTGAAAGAAACAGCCTATCTTGTATACAACATTTTAAAATATGATCGTCTACTCCGCCATCAAAACAAAATTCCTAGACGACGTATTCAC
>JANOYH010000030.1:0-1844 GCA_031428775.1 Bacteroidota bacterium | reverse complement strand
CATAGACTCGGGCCAGGTATTACCCATATCTAATGAAAACAAAGCTTTACCATTTCCCAATACTTTACATGAAGCAATAGGGGGAGTAGGGCTAATTCGAATAGTAGGGCCTCCAGGAATTTTATTTATGAACCAACTATTATTTGCAGAAGCAGCAATCAGATTCCTACCTATAATGCCTGTTTCCATATCATCTTCGTACCAAGGTGTGATACTAACAATAGTACTACCTAATGCAGGATAATGTGTTGTAGGGTTGAACTGATTATTTTTATATTTTGATTGATCATATCTGTCTTCAAAAACTTCTAGAATTTGGAATGAAATAAAAATCCCTTGTATGGTTCTGCCATCATAACCATTATTATTTTTAAAGAAATCAACCAATTGAGACGTTTCTGTATCAGTACTATCTGCAAATGCAATAGTACCGCAAAACCTTCCAGAACCTGCCATTGGGGGCATCCAATTCACTACACGCCAAGAACTATATATTAAAGCAGCGAATCTATTTGGATCGCCTTGTAAAAACACATCAGACGGATTATTTGTGTTGTATAAATTAATTGAACTGCAATATATATTTGCATAGCAGCTTTGTGCGGAAACCGTCTCTACCATGCAGGCAGAAGATTGTGTACCGGTAGGTTGTACATTTAAATTAAAAGAAGATTGTAAGAATGGTTGAACATCTGAAGGTGCAGTTGTATCGTTTGGTGCATATGTATTGATGCTATTTCCATCAAATGTTTGCACACCAGTAACGTTAACATTACTCATTGTTACACTCATGGATCCCCACATATTCCAATAACCTGGAGCACTTCCAATAAGATCAAATCCACCTGCACCAAGATCTTTTTGAGCTGCCTGGTAATAAGGAATATAGGCTTTATCGGGACTGTCAGCTCCACCCAAAGGCGTCATACACCAAATTCTTAATAATGGAATAGTATTAATTGATTCAATCTCCAGGTATACATAGCCATTATATTCATCTTGATGAATAATTGGATTGATGCTTGGTGAAACCTTATTAATAATGTCTGCAGTTGAAAAATACAATCTAGGAGGGAAGAGGGGCTGGGATCTTACCTGATCATACATGGTTAATGGAAAATATACCGCATTGTTGATAGTGGGCACATCAATATCTATGTTGCCAGATAGATGAATTCTAGGGAAATCAAATAAAGACATTTATATTATTTAGTGGGTTGAAAAATTGGTGATGGAATTGAATATTATTTATTTTTAGAATCTAAAAAAAAGTCAGATGCTGTTCCCGCACGTAAATGATTATTTAAAACAGTGATGATATTGGAAGCTAATTTGCCATAATGATTGATCTTTTGTAGATTATCTTTTAGCAAGTCAACTGTTTCCATATTTTCCTTTTCTTTTGGAATGATTGCTTCAACTTCATCAACTAATTCAATGGTTAATTCAGAAAAATTATTTACAAAATTGAGTGGGTTTTGAATTTCGTGTGCCATGCGAGATGCTAGTACCCCAATGGTGGCCATTTTTTCACTCTCAATTAATTTTTGTTGATTTTCAACTAGTTCAGCCGTTCTTTCTATCACTTTTATTTCTAGTTCTGCATTGGCTTTTAGTTGAACTTCTTCTTTTTCACGTAAATAAACAATGATCTCTTTTTGTTTTAATTCATTTTCTTTTTTCAGCCAGTTAATCCTGTCTGCTAAAGCAAAAGACAATAATAATACTTCAGAAACATGGCCAATGAATATACAATGTGTGGTAAAGAAATTGCTAACTATTACATTGTTGATTGCTAATAAAAAAACAATCACAAGCGCAAGAAATGTGAGCCAAGCTATCAG
>JANOYH010000029.1:0-17606 GCA_031428775.1 Bacteroidota bacterium | reverse complement strand
TCTTTTTCATCATGGATCCACAAATCATCCAATGAAGATCCATCATTCAAATCAACCACTACAGGTTTTAAACCATCTAGTTTAATTCCAAATTGTTTGTTTGCGCCAAATACCAAAGGTTTACCCTGTTCTAGATAAAGTCCATGATCTTGTTTGGTTCCTTTTTCTGTAAATATTTCAAATGCTCCATCATTAAAGATGTTACAGTTTTGATAGATTTCTAAAAAAGAAGAGCCCTTATGTCCGTGTGCTCGAGTAAGCATGTATTGCAAATGCTTTGGATCACGATCCATACTTCTACCAATAAAACTTGCATCAGCTCCCATAGCCAAGGCTAATGGATTAAATGGATGGTCAATACTTCCGAAAGGAGTTGACTTAGTTATTTTATGGGTTTCTGAAGTTGGCGAATATTGTCCCTTTGTTAAACCATAAATCTGGTTGTTGAACAAAAGAATATTTACATCTAAATTTCTTCTTAGTAAGTGAATAGTGTGGTTACCTCCAATACTCAAACTATCTCCATCTCCTGATACAATCCATACACTTAATTCAGGTCTAGATGCTTTCAATCCACTGGCAATAGCTGTAGCCCTTCCGTGAATACTGTGCATCCCAAAAGTGTTCATATAATAGGGGAATCGGCTACTACAACCAATACCACTAATAATCACAATGTTTTCTTTGGGAACGCCAATATTAGGCATCACTTTTTGAACCTGTGCAAGAATAGAATAATCCCCACATCCGGGGCACCAGCGTACTTCCTGGTCAGTGGCAAAATCCTTAGCTGTTAAAACGGGTGCCGCTGTTGCAGTTTCACTCATGTATTAGATTTTTTATTCGACAAATCAATGGTATTGAAATATTGGCGTTAAAGTTAAGCAATTCTAGCCTAGCAAAAGGGCTAAAATTGGATTAAAACAGAAATTTTCATCTACCCTTTTACTAATTCCTCCCAGTATTCGGCTGCCCTTCGGGTATGTGGAATCACAATGGTACCTCCTACAATATTGGCAACAGCAAAAATTTCATACAATTCTTCAGTAGAAACACCCAACTCAAAACTCTTGCCCAAGTGGTATTTGATACAATCGTCGCACCGCAAAACCATACTAGACACCAAGCCTAGCATCTCTTTGGTTTTCTTGTCTAATGCCCCTTGCTCATAGGTATTGGTATCTAAATTCCAGAGGCGTTTCATGACCAAGTTGTTTTTACTCAAGATCACTTCATTCATACGCTCCCTATAATCATTAAACTCATTGACCATTTCACTCATAATACTTATTTTAGGTTCCAAAAATACATGCTCGCTGCTTTCTTGGCTAATAATTTGTATTTTAATCCTTTAATAAAATAAATATGAGACGACTTTTATATTCCTTACTCCTGCTTTGCTCCCTTCAAGTAGTTGCCCAAAATGACAAAGAAACCATTCAAGTAACCGACATGCTGCAAATAAAACAAGTAGTAGGTGTGACCATTAGTGCAGATGGCAGCAAGACCGCATTTATGGTAAATAGTATTGAGCCTGATGGCGATACAAAATGGGAGTATAAATATTTAAACCAACTATTTGTGGTTTCAAACGACGGTCTATCTCAGCCAAAAGCCCTGACCAATAAAGAAAATGCTGCGCAACCAGCTTGGAGTCCTGACGGTAAACAATTGGCTTTTGTACGTGTTGTTGATGGGAAAACGCAAGTCTTCTTGATTTCTATGGACGGAGGGGAAGCCCAACAATTGACCCGTTTTAAATACGGGGCCAACTACCCCAAATGGAGCCCAGATGGTACAAAAATTCTTTTTTCTGCTTCCGTCAGTTTAAAAGAAATGCTCAAAGACAGTAGCTTAAATCCTTCAAAATCCATCCCTAAATGGCCCTTTGAAAAGCCCGGTTTTATTCAAAATGAACAACTAAATCCAAATAACGCCAAAGCAGACCCCAATGGAAGTCTACAGGAAATACGTGCTTACTTAGACCTGAATGCAACCGACAAAAAAGCTAAAGTCTTCAACAAACTCAATTTCCAAGAAGAAATGACCACTTCTCCTGAATTGGGGTTCAATCAATTTTTTCTAGTACCCGTAAATAATGGCACCAAAGTGACTGCTGTAACACACGGGTTTTATCGATTTCAGTCGGCCGACTTCACCCCCAACGGTAACCAATTAATTATTTTGGGCGACATAGATTCTACAGAACACCCCGACCGATCTTTAGAAAGCGCTATCTATTTGGCCAATGCAGATGGGAGTAATCTGACCCTGTTATTGGGAGAAAAAGACAAAACCTATACAGGAGCACGGGTTTCCCCATCTGGAAAAATGATTGCTTTTTTTATTGGGAAAACCTCATTTGTAACGATACCGCAATTGGCTATCATGCCTTTGAATGGAACAGCTAAAGACATTGTTTTACTTCCTTTTGATAGAAATATCGGGGGTATTGTATGGACAGCTGATGAACAATGGATTTATTATAGTACACAAAGCAATGGAGGACAACCGCTTTATCGGATGAATGTAAAAAGCAAGAAAGCAGAAGCCCTGAGCGATTTTAATACTGGAATTACCAGCTTCGACCTAAAAAATGATGTTTTGGTATATAGTAAAACCTCAATTGAAAATCCTTCTGAATTGTATATTTCAAACAACGAAATGAAGCAATCCAAAGTAATCAGCAGTTTTAATAGTGGATGGCTACAAAATAAAAGACTCAGCATTCCAGAGAAATATCGTTTTAAAAATGAGCTGGGATTAGAAGTGGAATATTGGGTGATGAAGCCAGCAAATTTTCAGTCGGGCAAAAAGTATCCAACCATATTGAATATTCATGGCGGACCAACCGCAATGTGGGGACCCGGTGAAGCATCCATGTGGCACGAGTTTCAATACTATTCTGCCAAAGGCTATGTGGTTGTTTACGGAAATCCGCGCGGATCTGGTGGGTATGGACAAGAATTTATGCGATCAAATATCAATGATTGGGGAGCAGGACCCTGTTCAGACGTGCTAACTTATCTCAACAAAGCCACAGAACTTGGATTTATTGACACTTCTAAAATGGCGGTAACTGGTGGGTCTTATGCTGGCTATTTGGTAGCATGGATTGTTGGACATGATCAACGCTTCAAAGCCGCTTGTGCTCAACGCGGGGTTTATGATTTGGCAACTTTTTTTGGAGAGGGAAATGCATGGCGACTAGTTCCAAATTATTTTGGTGGTTATCCTTGGGAAGAAAAGTCAAAAGCCATTTTGGAACGTGAATCGCCTATTAATTATGTAGCAAATATCCATACACCTTTGATTATTTTTCATGGTGAAAACGACCTTCGTACGGGTGTGATACAGAGTGAAATGTTTTATAGGAGCTTAAAAATATTGGGCAGACCTGTAGAATATGTCAGACATCCTGGGGCAACACATGAGCTTACACGCAGTGGTAATAATCGTCAAAGAATTGACCAGATGTTACGCACAATGGAATTTTTTGAGCGATATATCCGCCATTAATCATTTCTATGTATGGGGGTATTCTTATGAAGGAGTATTCATTTGTTGGAGGATTCAAGTGTGGAAGGATTAATATTTAGGATCATTAATTTGTGTTGTCTACTTCAATGTCTTGAGCCAGTCTTGGATGCCTAGGGTTACTTTTTTGGCAACGTCTTGTCGGAATTTGGGGTCGGTGATTTTCTTTTCATCGTCCACATTACTCAGAAACGCAATTTCTAAAAGGGCGTTAGGAAAGTCGGTTGGTCCATTGAGGGTAAAATTAAAATTGCCCACATTTCCAAATTCTTCCAGCTTTAATTCAAGCATTCTTTTTAAGATGGTTTGGGTCATTGGCCGATAGCCGATATGTTTGTAATAAGTGCTTACTCCCTGTACACTTGTATTGGAGGAGGAATTAAAATGAAGACTAATTAGAAAATCTGGTTGCTGTTGTTGTAAGTAAAGGATCCTGTCTTTGATATCGAAACTGGTGTCGTTGTTGCGGGTCATAATCACTTTTTTGACTCCCAATTTTTTCAGATTTTTCTCCAATGCTTTTGCAAACAAGAGGGTGTATTCTTTTTCAATAGCTCCTTTTTTAATGCCAGATGCACCGGAATTATTGCCACCATGGCCAGCATCAATGGCAATGACCATTTTTTTAATGTCGGGCAAAACGGGCTGCCTTCTAATCTGAATGACTAGGTTCTTACCTTTATAACCGATACTATATCCCCAGTGTTGTTGGTGTTGTAATTCAATAGTAATGCGTACAACATCGTCTTCTATTTGATTGTAGTAAAGGTTTTTGACTTCTTTCAAAGTCTTCAGTTGGGTAATCCAGTTAGTATTGGATTGAACGCCATAGAGATCCACCATAATTTTAGAAGGGCTTACTTCCATCCAACTTTTATAAGGCAAGTGTTCATCAATATGGATGTTGACATAATCATACAAGGAATCTCCTTTGGCCAAATAGGAAGTGGTCAGGTAGAATGGTTTTAAAACAGTGCTTGTATCGGGTTTCACAAAAGCCTTTTCAATATAGGCACTGTGTTGTTTAGATAACTGAACCGAATAGAGGTCTTTCGTACTATCTACAATGCGCAGTAAGATGGTAGTATCAATATAACCCAACTTGGCTCCCCCCAAACGGTCTTCTCCCAAGCCATACATCAGGGCAGGTAATTTTCCGGTTGATTTTCCTAGCCAAAAAACCTTGCTATTGTTTTGAGCACTGACAATAAATATGGATAAAAGAAAAACAAGGGTTAGTTGTGTACGCATTTATTGAAGTTAATAATTTCCATTTACATTTCTGCAGCAGAAACACCACGGAAATATCCTATAGACTCTGCAATTCCAGCGAGTGGATCGGACATGTCTTTTTCAAATTCAATACTACAAACTCCTTTGAATTTGATTTTATAAAGTGCTTCTACTACAGCAGGATAATTTATGGCACCCCTACCCATTTCAATGGCTTTACCCTCTTTAGCAGCAATGGTAACGTCTTTAATGTGCAAGTCGAATAAGCGACTTTTAAATTCTTTGATGGCATTTTCTGGTGCGGCACCTGCCCTAACAGCATGACCCACGTCTATGCACATTCCCATCCTTGCGTCCATATTTTTAATGCGATCGTACACGTCTTTAGGCGCAGGGTAAAGTGCGTCTTCTGGGCCATGGTTATGTATTGCAAGTCTGATACCTGTAGCTTTTACTTGAGCTTCAGCGTGTTCAATTAGGTCGTAACTAGGCACCCCAACAATCATATCTACCCCCACTTTTTTGGCGTATTGGAAAGCCAGTTCAACCACTTCTTTGGTTTTCATGTAAATCACTCCAACGGTATATATGTTGATACCTGCTGCTTTAAACTTAGCCATGGCATCAGCAATTTTTTCATCGGAACTGTTAAGGGGCAAATGAATATCTTTCAAAGAAAGGTTGGTAACGCCAATTCTTTTCATCATGGTTATCGACTGGTCAATACTGAATTTTGCAAAAGTATAGCCTGCTACTCCTATGGAAAGTGGTAATTGCTTTGATTCAATAAGGCTATTATTTTCATTGAAAGCACTACTATTGCCTATAAAAGGTACTAAAGCAGTACCAGCCAAGCTAAAGGCTGATTTTTGGATAAAATTTCTTCTGGTTGACATGGCTTATTGCAGTTTAGATTGAAGGTAAAATTTAGCCTTTTAATTCAATCGAGAAGAGAAAAGGATAACTATATTAACGAAACCGTTATAGTGTTTTGACCACTAAAAATGTAAAGGCCTTAGTACTTGAGATACTAAGGCCTTGTACTGAGCAAGCAATCGTAAGATTATCGAAGTGTTAAATTTAGATAAAAGTTTCAATTACTACCAAATTTTTCTTTTAAATGCGGTATGTGCCGTCTGAAATTAGCTTATCGGCGATCCTCCTACGTGCATCTTTTGCATTAAAAGGGTCTACTTTGGTAAACCTTTTTAGTCCAATATGCATCATACGAAGCTCATCGCCCTCGGCAAAACTATTCAAAGCGTCTTTTCCGGCCTTGTTAATCCTATCTGCCGCATCATATATATAAGTATGCATGATATCAGCCTGAATACTGGTGGCAACTTCGCCCCTTGTATCGGTCAATTTCATTACCCTTAACAGTGCGCACTCTGCATTGAAGACTTCAATACTCATGTCTGCAATATTCATTAAGACCTCTTGTTCTTTATCTAACTGCATCATCAATTTTTGCACAGCAGCACCTGCAACCATGAGGATGGCTTTTTTGAAATTAGCTATGTATTTGCGGTCTTTTGCAAAAGGGGCATCGTCGTCGGAATTGAAATCGGGGATACTCATGAGTTCTTTTTGAACTGCCATGGCTGGACCCATTAAATCCAATTTTCCTTTCATAGCCCGCTTCAAGACCATGTCTACCGTGAGTAAGCGATTAATTTCATTGGTGCCTTCGTAAATACGGTTAATCCTGCTATCCCTATAAGCCTTAGAAATCATGTATTCATCGCTAAATCCATTTCCGCCGTGAATTTGAACGCCTTCGTCCACCACAAAATCAAGGGTTTCGCTACCATACACTTTCAACATTGCGCATTCTATGGCAAATTCTTCAGCGGCGCCAAGTAAGGAAGCTGCAAAAGATTTTCCATTATGTTCAGATTCTTTTTCGTTGTTATCAATCCATTTTGCGGTGCGATATAAAGCAGATTCGCAGACCCACATACGGATAGCCATTTCGGCAAGTTTGTGTTTGATGGCACCAAAACGGGAGATAGAAATTTTAAATTGCTCGCGCGTGATAGCATATTGAATAGAAATATTCATTGCTTTTTTAGCACCTCCAAGTGTAGCGGCGCAAAGTTTCAGTCGACCAATATTCAAAATATTAAAAGCAATGATATGGCCCTTGCCTATTTCGCCCAACAGGTTTTCAACGGGTACTTTACAGTCTTGGAAATAAAGTTGAACAGTAGAAGATCCCTTGATGCCCATTTTATGTTCTTCCGGTCCTTGGGTAAATCCTTCCATGCCACGTTCTATAATAAAGCAAGTAAATTTATCACCGTCAATCTTTGCAAAAACGGTGTACACATCGGCAAAACCTCCGTTGGTGATCCAGCATTTTTGTCCGTTCAGAATATAATATTTCCCGTCATCACTCAGTTTAGCAGTGCTTTTTGCACCAAGGGCATCGCTGCCGCTATTGGGTTCTGTTAAACCATACGCCCCTTTCCATTCGCCGCTAGCAAGTTTAGGAATGTATTTGTCTTTTTGTGCTTCAGTTCCAAAATAAAGAATAGGCAAAGAACCTATACCTGTATGAGCAGCAATAGCAACGGAGAAACTATAGCCGCCTCCTAATCCTTCATTAACAATAGTAGAAGTGATAAAGTCTTTACCCAAGCCACCGTATTGTTCGGGGAAAGAAGTAGAGAGTAGTCCTTGTTCACCTGCTTTTTGAACCAAAGAAGGCATGAGTCCGGGCTCTAGTTTATCAATTCTTTCAATGATGGGCAAGATTTCAGTGGCCAGGAACTGCTCGCACATGTCCATGACCATTTGTTGTTCTTCGTTAAAGTCTTCCGGAATAAATGTATCAAAAGCATTGCTTTCTTTGATGATCCATTCGCCGCCTTTGAGGGCTGTTGTTTTGTTGGTTGTTTCCATGGACGAAAATTGTTTTTATGGTTAAAATATGGCTAGGTTAGGTTATCGTATACTTTTTGAAAAACCAGTTTTACAGTGTCGATGTCTTCTTTTTTCACGCCTATTAAGGCTTCGCTCATAGTCTGATTGGCCAAATCGATGGTAAGGTTTTGGAGTTCTTTGGCTGAATCTGTTAGGCAAACTAGGTTGATTCTTCTATCTGTTTTGGATGCCACCCTATTAACAAGCGACTGTTTCTCAAGGTTATCAATCAGTCTGGTAATGCTGGGTTTGTCGCGAAAAGTTCGGGTACATAATTCCTGCTGACTCAAGCAGTCTTCCTTCCACAAATGGTAAAGGATACTCCACTGTTCAATGGTAATTTCCAGTCCTGCTTGCCTGAAGTTTTTCTGTAAGCGCCTGGCAACAGCTGTAGAAGCCATTCCATTGATGACACTGTATAATTCTCCTCTTTTAAAATGGTTGTTGGACATATAGTTAGTTATGCAACTAATTTCAAAGTAAGGCCGTTTCGCTCAGAATTCCAACTATTATGCTGTTAATTTTCAGAGATTGTTTTTCTTTGTTAGATGTTGGAAATCCTATTTCTGGTTACGGCTGTTATTTTAGCGATTTATGCTTTGTTGATTCTTTTATATCGGCACTGGTTTATGAGTCTAGAACCATTCAATTCCGAGCAAATAGCTAATCCAGTTACCCATTTTTCCATTATCATTCCTGCCCGAGATGAAGCTGCTAATATAGAAGCTTGTTTGAACAGTATGCTCAAACAGAATTATCCTACTCAATTATTTGAAGTGATTGTGATCAATGATCATTCAACTGATGAAACCGAAAGTATTGTAAAAAAAATGCAGGAATTTTTTCCGAATTTGAGGCTTTTAAATTTAGCAGCGCATTTACAAGATGCCCACAATTCATATAAGAAAAAAGCCATTGAGTTAGCTATTGGGCAAAGTTCGGGCAACTGGATAATTACAACGGATGCCGACTGTTTTGCAAAACCCAATTGGTTATCGCTTTATGATACCTATATCCAAACAAGTTCACCCGTATTTATAGCTGCCCCTGTACAGTTCAGAAACAATGGAAGTTTTCTGTCTATTTTTCAAGTACTCGACTTTATGAGTTTGCAAGGTATTACGGCTGCTTCAGTTGCGGCAGGCACGCATGCTATGTGCAATGGGGCAAACTTGGCTTATGAGAAAAAGGCTTTTTATGCAGTTGGACAGTTTTCAGGTATCGATAATATTGCTTCGGGTGACGATATGTTATTAATGCAAAAAATTAAAAAACAATATCCGGGAAAGCTTGGTTTTCTATTTCATCCAGATGCCGTTGTTGAAACATTGCCCATGTTAGCATGGAATGAATTTTTTCAACAAAGGATTCGTTGGGCAAGTAAAGCTGTTCATTATCAAGACAAAAGTATTTTCTGGGTGCTATTGTTGGTGTATTGCGCAAACTTCTTGTTATTCCTAATGCTGTGTATGGGCATATATGATACCAACTATTTCTATCAATTCTTTGAATTATTACTGTTGAAAATAGTGGCGGAACTATTATTCCTTTATCCAGTTAGTAAATTTTTTAAACAAACGAGGCTGCTCTATTTATTCCCCATTATGCAACCTATACATATTTGCTATACAGTAATAGCAGGTTGGATGGGAAAATTCGGATCCTATCAATGGAAGGGGAGAAAAGTAAATTGATGCATGAATGATGCAACTACTTGGTAGACTTTGCCTCGGGCCACCAGGCATATACCATTAAACCAATCATTGCAATTAACATAAGTGGGAACATTAGGAAACTTTTCATTTGCTTGGTTTTTACTGTTATCTATTTTGACAAAACTTCATTACAAAAGTTTAATCGACTTTAATAAATAGTGCGCTTCTATTACTCATTAATAAATTCGTCTGTTTCAAATAGATGCAACTTCTATCAGGAACGTTGCCTAAGCTTTGTAAAAATCGGTGAAGAGTTAAAGAGAATAGCTGAACTTAAAATAAAACCTTAAGCTAGATTGTTTTGTTCTTCCGCTAGTTTTTTATCAAGCACTAAAATCAAGCCAAGGCATAACCAGAAAAGGCTACCTAGCTTATCCGTTTCCACCATATCACTCATGAAATTAATCACACCCAACATTCCTAAAATGATGGCAATGGTTAGGGCTATGGTACTATAAAAATTGTTTTGCAGTTGATAGAACAATTGTTGTGCTTTAAATAGCATGCCAATGTATAAGCAACAAAATAAAAGGAGACCGGGTAATCCCTGTTCCAATAAAGTGAGTAGAAAATAATTGTGTACGGTACTATGTTCTGGATTATCGCTCACCCATGTTTCGAAACTGCTTACCGTATAATTTTTATACTGGCTATAAAAACTATTCGGACCAAAACCCGTAATGGGCTTTTCTACAAACATCTTAAAACCCGCTACCCATCTATAAAATCTTTCTGCATTGGAAACGTCTTTTAGTGCAACTGTGGCAGCCAAATGTTCTTTGAAGTCTGTATGAAATATGGTGCGGTCGTGGTCGGGTGCAAACTGCATATAATGATAGTCTTTCACTAGCCAACTTGTCATCCCCAACATGATAATAATGGTAATCACCACTAGTTGTTTAAACCATTTTTTCCTGATAGACCATGCTACCAACAACCCTACCAGTAAAGCCAACCATGCTCCTCGTGAATAGGCAAAGAACAGTGCAATAATGCCCAAACCAAGTCCCCATAAGATCCATTTTTTTCTGGTGTTAGAAATTGGCGTGAGTGTATACATGGCCCATGCAACGGGTAGTAAACAAACCAACATAGCAGAATAATTAACGTGGTTTCTAAAAAATGGGTCAATCGCTTTTTTGATCAGTACAAATGAGAATCCATAATTGCTATGTCTTACTAAAGTTTGTACCACAATAATTGTCATGGCTATTAAGAATAGCTGGGCCATTTTTGTGATGCTAGTTTGCGTTTGCAACAATATTTGTGGTAGTAGTACAAATGGAACGATGTACCATATTCTAGCAAGAAAAAATTTAAATCCTAGTAGTTGATTTTCTGCAAATGCGGCGCTCAATAAAGTCCAGCCCATGATGAGTAGTAGCAGAAAAAATAAGGGTTGTTTTGATAAATAGTTTGGGAAATATTTTGGTTGATGTATAAATTTCAGGATAGCAATAGCTGTAAGCAAGATCATTAATGGCTCGTCAGGGAAATCCAAACCGAGTGACTGGCTAATTTGCAATTCTGTAGAAAAGGGGAGCGAGAAAATGAGTAGCCAAAACAATTGTTCCGTACGTGTCACACAGAAATCAACTACCCTTGGCAATAGCAACCAAAGGAATGGAATGACCCATAAAATGGGCATATTAAATGCTATTGCGTTTACAGATGTAACAAGAAAAATCAGTACTGCGACTAAAGAATTTTTATATCTTAAAAGCAATGACATATTAGCTTGCTTGTTTAGTAGATTGGAGAAGTATTAGAATGCTGATTCACGTTTATAGATCAATACTGCGATGATAGCAAAAATAAGACTTGCTAAAAAGCTTACTAGCAGCAGTTCCCATTTATTTGGTTTCTCCGATTTAGCAGCGGGCACCGCCCTTTCCATCACATACAATGCAGGAGGATTATTGTTAATAGCCAATTGAAATTCGTTGGCTGCTTTCTGGTAGCTATTAATTTGATCTAATAAATTCTGTTGCTTAGATGCCAATAATGCATTTTCTGCTGCAGTATTTTTTCCCGTTGATGCCTTAATTTCATTTGAAGAAATGTATTTGTATTCCTGTTCCATTGTTGCAATGGAAGCCTTCAATTTTTTCAAAGAATTTTGATAGCTCTCTTTCCAAATTGCTTCTTCTGTGTTTTGTACAATTGCTACTAGTCTATTAACCAAATTAGCCGATAATTCTTTGTCTTTGGTCCAGGCAAATACTTTGAATTGTCCCAGATCGGTTTTTTGAAAAGTGAGATCCTCTCTTAATTCCAACACAGCTTTTCTTCTAAGAACGCCTTTATCGTTTCCACTCAAGCGATAATAATCCACCAGTTTGAAACTATCCACCAATTGTTTGTACACTGTATCCATCGATGCAATACCGAAGATTCGATCTAGATCGTCTCCCGTACCAAAATAAGAATAGAGTCCTTCTATGTTTGTATTGAAAAGTCGCGCTTTATCTGCCAATGCTGGATTAGCAGGCACCAATACGGCAAAGGATCGATAATATTTGGGCACAATCAAGAGAGTGATGCTGGTAACAATTAAAGAGATCACTACAAAAGCAAGAATTATCCGCCATGTTGATTTGATTACGGCTACTGTATGTTGTAAATTAAAATCCGTTGGTCGCATAGTTGGTGAAAATAAATTATTAAGGAGCTACTACCACATTTCTAGTCAGGCTTTCGTCCAATGAAATAAAAGTCTCAGTACGTTCAATGCCTTTGATTTTTTGAAGTTCGTCGTGCAACACAAATCTTAGTTGTTGAATGTCTTTACAAACAATTTCAGCGAACATACTATAGTTTCCTGTTGTATAATTTAACCTGACTATTTGAGGTATTTTTTTCAACTCCTTAGCTACACTGTCGTATAAAGAGCTTTTTTCTAAATATATGCCAATGAAAGCAATTACATCATAGCCCATGGCCTTTAAATCAATGGATAATTTCTTACCTTTCACAATTCCGGATTCTTCCAGTTTTTTAATACGAACGTGGATGGTTCCTCCTGAAACAAAGAGCTTCTTTCCTAAGTCGGCATAAGAGATCTCTGCATCTCCCATCATTTCTTGGATGATTTGTAAATCCAATTTATCTAAATTCAATTTAGTGGACATATAAGAGAATATTTTAAATATTATTTAGCAATACAGGCAATTTATTAAATATTTTCTATAGTTTTTAAAATATGTTTGAAATATTTGTAAAATTGTGACAAACGGTACTATATTTGCCCTCCCAATCTAGGGAAAGATCTTATATACTGTGGGGTGATGAAACTTTTGGCAGACATGCCCTCTTGTCTCGGGGGTGAAGATCACAGGATAAACGTAGCATAGAGCCGCAAGGGTAGCAATACTTGAGCGACCAGGGTCGACCACTGAACTTTGTGCTATAGCTAACTGCTTCGTGGAGGTTCGACCCCTCCCCCTACAGCTTTAAAAATCTCTTATTAGATTGATATTCAATTTGATAGGAGATTTTTTATTTTAATTATGAAAGCGATATAGCTTTCCACCAATAGAAAAATGCTTCAGGACTGGTTTTCTTGAGCTTATTAAATTTGGTATTATGCGGTTGTTCAATAATAGCTTCAGACACCTGTTTGGCATCTATGAATTTTTCAATTACCTTCTGATCAGTTGCAATCAACCGTGACAGATAAGCTGCTTTAGCAGCATGAACAATTGCTTTATCTAGGTGATAGGGTTCGGAAAATATAAATCGTTCCAGCCGATGTATACCTTTTTGCAGTTGATCGAAGTTTTCTTTATCTACCGCGCCCTTTAAACAAATGCAAAGTGATGTTTGATAAATGTCGTCCAGTACATTTAATGGTTTTCCTTCCTTTAATTCACGGTATTCTATTTCAATTGCTGCTATTTTATTAAAAGTTGTCTTTACTGTATCAAGGTCTTCTACCACATCAAAGATGTTTCCAACATCGTAGAGCTGTTTAATTATCTCCATACTCATACTGTCCTCCTTTTTAAAATAAGGAATGCCCGTGGTGTTAGGAGCAAATGCAGTGAGTTTATCGCCCAACAAATCCTCCAGCGAAGGCATACTTACTGAGGCAAGTTTTGCCGAAGTAATGAGAAAGCCTGATTTGATTTCTTGTGGCTGTATGTTTTTGTAATGATTGGCTTCAAAAAGAATGTCGAGTAAAATGGCTTCTTCGCCTATTGTATTATGAACCGGCGTATAAAAGAATTTGTAATGTGCTTTTTCAATTCTTATGGCAGCGGTACGATGCTGTAACTCTACCCGGCTAAAGCCCTGTTCTTTTGCAAATGCTTTCAACAGCTCATCAAGATTGTATTTTTTTTCTGATAGAATTATATCAATGTCAATTGATAGCCTTTTTGCAGAGTCAAGCAAAAGCATAAGGGCTGTGCCGCCCTTAAAGATAAAGGACAACCCAGATTTAGATAAGCCCTCCAGTAACAGAAAGGCGCGGATCACCTTTTCCACCAATATTTTATCGGCATTCCGGTTGGCTTTAGATACCGTATCTATCCATCCTACTGTAAGAGATTCTTTACTAATCATAATCTATAAATTGGCAGTTTATGTTATTTTTTGCCGAAATTTAGATGCAATATTTAAATAATTACTGAAAGCCTCTTTCTTTCCCCTCCTGTTGGCATAGCGCAACATTTTGTTTTCGTTAATGGTATATTTTTCAAATGCTTCTTTGAAAATGGTTTTCATTTCTTTGCCCTGTTGGGCAGCAAAAAGCACATCGTCGCAAAAAATATCTACCAGTAATTTTTCAATCGTGGTTGTCAACACACCTTGGAGCATTTGTACTGGGGCCTCCGATACTAATGATTTAATTATGATGGTCTCCTTTTCTGAAGAAGCATATAAACTTAATATTTCTGTATCTGGTTCCAGAAAGATGTTCTTTTTGATTTCTTTCAAAAAGTAAAACACCGATTGAGTAGTTTCTTTATCCACTTCTATCAGTGTATAAAACCTTCCTGGCTGGTGGAGCATCAGCTCATTGAGTACTGAAGTGTTCCAGATGCAGATTTGCAGATAAGGGAACTGCTTTTGCAAATTACTGAACAGGCTTTTTGATTTTGAAGAAAGCTCGGGTAAAAAAATCCGGCCTTTGCCCAATGTAAACTTTCCCCTACCAATACGTGAGAGAATGCCGGACTGCACCAGCGCATATACTCGCCAGTTAACAGTAGTGGATTTCAGCCCTGGTTTCAATCCGTTGTAGAATTGTTCAATATCCTTTGTGCTAAAAGCGCTATTCTCCTTAAAATGTTCCTTCAGTTTGGTGATATGTAATTTAGGATTTTCGATGGCGATTGTTTGTATAATAGCAAAGATAGTATATCTATAAATTGGCAGAAAATAAGAATTATTGCCAATTTATATCTTTCATTTTACCAAATGCAAGATATATTACGGCTTTAAAGGCTGTTTTACAAGTAAGACCACGCATTTATTGTTCATTTAAAAATTCACGTCCTTCTGCTGAAATCATTTCATGGTTCCATTGAGGATCAAAAGTTAATTCTATTCTTATTTCATATTCCGGAAAACTTAATTTCAGATTTTCTTTTACAGCATTCGTAATGGATTCACCCATGGGGCAAAATTGGGTTGTGAGCGTCATTGCACAATAAATCCTTTTTTCACTTTCTTCAAAGTCTAATTGATAGATCAAACCCAAATCCACAATATTCAAACCTATTTCAGGGTCCATTACATTTTGCAGGGCTGCCAAAGCCACTGTGCTTTTAATATTGCTATTGGTAATTACGCTCATCATAAAGAAACAGGTTTATGTACTAGCAATTTTATTACATTCCAGTTATACAACAAAGAAGTGATTACTAATAATGCGGCTGCTAATTGCAAAACAATTGTAGAATGAAATAAAATCCCTGTCGTAAACAAAATAAAACCCAGGATATAAAAAATACTCATCCATTTAAAAACGGTATTGCTGAACAAGTCTTTAGGATTAGGCGTTTTGCCCTTTCCCGCCAAATGATGGTATACTTTATTCCAAACAATAAAAGGTAAGGTTTTAAAAGTCATGCCTAAAACAATTGCAGTAATCCAACCAAAAAAAATAACAAACCCGTATGTTATTATCAGGTTGACTTGTTCTTTTGATACCAGTATCAATAAGGTTATAATAATTACTAGAAAAATGACTGGCAACAACATCATGAGTACTGATAGTAAAGAGACTTTCATTTGTTCATCCACTTTTTTACGAATGCGCTGCTGGTATGATTTGAAACAGAAATTACCAAATAATGCAATGGCTAATGCCACAGCTAATAATGGTATGGTCAACAATAATCTGCTGTCGGTATATAAAAAGAAAAAGACGAAAGCCAAAAGGCCTCCGTTTATGAATCCATAAATCCACCAGAGCAGGCGAGTATTCTTGTACTTGGAAATCAGAAACATGGGTATTAATCTGGAACCTACTCCCATTACCAATAGTAAAAACCAACCTACAATACCCATATGTGCATGTAAAGAAAGATAATCCAGTGAACTTTTAGGCATTAATGGATTAGTAAAGTTGTAGAGCAACAGCAGTCCCACAATTGTAGTTGTCAATAACCAAATAGCAGCCGTAAAAATAAAGAAAGCATGTACATTTTCGTGTTTGCTTTTTACCATGCTCACTGCAAGGTTAATTAGATAAGCAATAACGGCTAAGATGATTAATATGCCGCCGCACTGGGTGTGCAAGCCCATATCAAAAACATAAAACCCATAGACTAATATAGGGATACCCATCGCAGAAAAAACAAAGGAAATATAAGCCAGTTTATTACTATACAATTTACCTTCAATTAATACTGGCACCAATTGATGACTGGCACCCAAGATCATCATAGTGCCCCAGCCTAGGGCCATAATATGTGTAATAGCTAATGAGTGTGGCAGAAAATAATGACTGGTAATATCACTTGCAGATAGCAATAAAAGAATAGTTGAAATAAGAAATGCAACTGCTGCATAGCCGTAAAATGGTAATACCACTTTCCAGGAAGTAGTCTTTATGGTTTCAGTATTACCAGTTGTTGAAAACATATCAGTCTTTATAAATCAAGAGGTGTACTTCTGCATCGTTGATTTCTTTGATGCGGAAGCTGAACTGCTGTTCCTCCAGTTCAGGCAAGAGGAATACAGGAATTCGCTTATGATAAACAAACAGGGCTTTATCGTTTGGTAATGTATTCAACGCTTCCAGTATTGTATGCATGGGCAATGGCATTTCTAGTGCACTTACATCAATAGTTACAAGTTTATCTTTAAACCGATTCAATATTTCATCCCATCCCTTTGAGTAATCTGTTTCCTTTTTTTCAGGTAAAATGGTAAGTTCGCTTTTTTTATAGAAATACGTATTTACCCATTCATCACTAATTGTTTCGGTATAGGATTCAAACCCTTGTTTGCCGAGCAGGTGTATTAGTGGCGTAGGTTCAAAACTATTAATGATCTTAAGTACCGCACCTGTTTCCAATGTTTTTACTTTTTTTACAATAATGTCAAGCGGATCTTTACCCGATTCAATAACAGCACGTACATCCAGCTCAATCATTTTATCAGCTGCTATGTTTTTTTTGAATGCCGGTACAGGTTTGTTTTCAAACTCCGTTTCCATTACAACTGCTGTAGGGTCAATGTCAAAACCCAATGGCTGCAATTGTTTAAAAAAATCATCCACACTGCAGCCACCGAGTTTTGAGGCCATCCCAATACTGGTTCTTGCGGCGATCACTTTTCGCAAAATAGGGTTTCTCAATTTTGCAAATTTTGGCGATATACTTACAATAGCTTCAAGTGCATCTATATTATGCTTTAGTAAGCTGGCAATTTTTGTATTGGCGTTAATAGTCATTATTATTCAAAATATTAAGGAAACAGATTGATTTGCTTTTCTATTTCCAGCGCTTTTGGAAACAGAATATTATTTTCAATATGGATATGCAAATGCAAGTCCTCTTCAAATTCACTCAGCATCTTGTAAAGCAAACTGTAACTGGCACAGGCATCCTCAGGCAATAAATAATTGTGAGAGAGCTGCCTGATCTCCTCCAGGTTCTCTCCAACCAGTTCATGCTCCATCTCCAACATATTGATAGGATTTTGTACCGATCCGAAATGAGTGGCCTGTAATGGTTG
>JANOYH010000028.1:0-6970 GCA_031428775.1 Bacteroidota bacterium | reverse complement strand
TTAGTTGCAGATGCCTTGGTAAAATTCAAAGTGGCTGGCGCTGCTGTTGCAATAGTAAAAGACGGAAAAATAATTCATTCAAAGGGCTATGGCTTGGCAGATATTATCAGTAAAAAGCCAGTAAATGAGTCAACCAATTTTCAAATCGCTTCCAATAGCAAAGCGTTTACTACTACCGCTCTTGCCATTTTGGAAGAAGAAGGGAAACTTAAATGGACGGATAAAGTTAAAGACTACCTGTCCGAATTTAAAATGTACCACGACTATGTTACCGAGAATTTTAATATCCTTGATTTATTAACGCATCGAAGCGGACTAGGTTTAGGTGTTGGCGATCTAATGTTTTTCCCTGATGGTTCAAACTTTACCGTAAAGGATGTTTTGATCAGCTTTCAACATTTTAAACCAGTTTCTGCCTTTAGAACAAAATATGATTATGACAATTTATTGTATATAGTGGCAGGTGAATTAATTGCAAGAGTTAGTGGCATGAGTTACGAATCATTTGTTCAAAAAAGAATTATTGAACCCTTGCAAATGAACCATACGTATGTGGGTAGTTTGCTAAAGGATAAAAGCAACTTGGCTTTACCCCATTCTTCGGAATCTGGCACCATACAATCAATTGACTTTTATGATATTGGAATGGGCAGTGCAGCAGGTGGAATATTCTCAAACGTAGCAGATATGTCAAAATGGATGATCCTTCGTATGAACAAAGGCAAATATGGTAAGGACTTAAAAACTTCCCTATTTTCTTTAAAAAATCACCAAGAAATGTGGCGCATACATACTGTTTTAGCAACAAATACAAATCCAAGATATAATTCCCATTTTAATGGCTATGGATTGGGATGGGACTTATCTGACGTGAAAGGAAATTTAAAAGTATCACACACCGGAGGATTGCCTGGAATGCTTTCTATTGTTACCATGTATCCCGACTTAAATTTAGGGATCGTCATTTTAACCAATACTGAAAATGGAGGCGCCGGACTATTTTCTTCCATCGCCAATACCATTGCCGATAGTTATTTAGGCTTAGACGATTTTGGTTGGGTTGACAAATATGTTACAAGGATGAATCAACAAAGAGGTACAGGAGATGAAGTAACCAAAAAGGTTTGGGAAAAAGTAGAAGCTTCAAAAAATACACCTATCAAAAATTCGGACTACCTCGGTGTCTATGAAGACAAATGGTTTGGCAAAGTAGAAGTATTTGAAAAAGACAAACAACTATGGATCAAGTCTTATCGCTCCCCTAAATTAAATGGCCCCATGGCTTTTTATAACGGAAATAGCTTTGCAATTAAATGGGAATATCAAGCCATGAATTGTGATGCCTTTGCTTTGTTTTCTCTAGACGAGACAGGCAAAGCACAATCAATTAAGATGAAAGGAATTTCGCCTAATATTGACTTTAGTTTCGACTTTCATGATTTAGACTTAAAAAGAATATGGGAAATAAAATAACATTATCAAAAGCTCAACAAGAAACATTACTCAACACATTAAAAAATCGTTTTGAGAAAAATATGGTCCGCCATAAAGGACTTGATTGGGTTAATGTACAAGTAAGAATAGCAGCCAATGCTGAAAAATTATGGTCGCTTTTTCAAATGGAAGAAACAGGTGGTGAACCGGATGTAGTTGGCTTTGATAAAAAATCTGGCGAATTTCTGATTTATGATTGTTCCACGGAAAGTCCAAGTGGCCGTAGGAGTATTTGCTACGACCAAGCAGCACTTGATGCAAGGAAAACATTTAAACCTGCAAATAATGCAATTACAATGGCTACAACAATGGGTATTGAATTATTAACGGAAGAACAATACCGATCATTACAGCAACTAGGAGATTTTGACACCAAAACCTCCAGTTGGATTAAAACACCTGATACCATTAGAAAACTAGGCGGCGCCCTCTTTTGTGATCGAAGATTCAATACCGTCTTTATTTATCATAACGGTGTTGAATCTTATTATGCAGGCAGAGCATTTCGTGGCGCACTTAAGGTTTAGTTCTTCACGCCAATCACCGGAACTTGTTTTTCGTTAATCATTTTGTTGTACGCTTTTAAGTCAACCTCCATCAATTTTTTCAATTTGGTGGTCTGTTCATCTACTTGAGCACCAAGATCTGCTAAGGTTTCTATGGCTTGTTTGCTTGGTGCGTTTTGTCCACTTGAAGCTACCCCATATAAACCCGCTAACTTGTCATTCAAACGGATGGGAAAGTTTAATACGTCTTGTCCACTTTTCGATTTTGTTTGGTACAATTTCTCTTCAATAGCAGTCAACTGTTTATTGATACTATCACCCATCTGCTTCAATTCCTTATTGCCACTGGTATCTAACTTAGCATTAAAATCATTGATTTGGTTTCTGATGGATCTAACATTTTTAATTGCTTTCTGGGCTTCATTAAACTTGTCACGCACCTGCAACAAGTACACAACTTTTGCATCATAATCGGCTTCCGTTGATTTATAGTTAGGATTCGACTTTATCACAAAAGGCACATCAACACTATCTTTCCCATAACGGAAACGCGCATTGTATTTTCCTGGAGCCGCCTTTGTTGAGCCGATACCCCCATTCCATAAAATCATGCCATCCGTTTTTTCTCCTTCCGGATAATTCTGATCCCAGGCAAACTGATTTAATCCATCGTTTACTTCCAATTTATCGGCCGCTTCTTTTGATTTGGTATTGAAAGTCTTGATGATTTTTTGCTGTTTGTCAAATATAGTGATCGATACTTTTGAAGAATCATTTGCATTTTTCAAATGATAATTAAAGATTACACCCGACATAGGATTCTCGCCTATATTTTGCAATACAACACCACCACCGCGTCTTCTCCTACCACCACCCTCAGACCTATACGTGTCGTTTACGGTAAATACATGCAATGGTTTTTCTATTCCTGCAGCGTCTTTCTGTTGCATCACAGTCAAATCGTCTAATACCCAGAAAGCCCTACCTTGAGTTGCCACTATCAAATCATTTTCTTTGATGGTTAAATCCGTAATTGGAACAATGGGTAGATTTAATTGAAAAGGCTTCCAACTGCTACCAAAATCATAACTGATATACAAGCCATATTCCGTTCCCACATACAACAAGCCAGCTCGCTTGTGATCGGCTCGCAATGCCCTTGTAAAATGCATTTTGTTAATGCCATTGGTAATAGTGGTCCATGTTTTACCATAGTCTTCTGTTTTGAAAAGATAGGGAGTAAAGTCGTCTAACTTATACTTCGTGCCCACTACATAAGCCGTTCCCTTTTTAAAAGGATCTGTTTCAATACAGTTCCACATCATCCATTTACCTGCTGCCGGTGGCGTTACATTTTCCCAATTTTTACCTGCATCCTTACTCATACTCAATACTCCATCATCACTTCCAATCCACAATAAATCTTTCTCTAGTGCAGATTCCGCTCCAGTGAAAATAGTACAATAGTATTCTACAGAAGTATTGTCTTTGGTAATGGGACCGCCACTAGATGCTTGTTTTGATTTGTCGTTTGTTGTGAGATCAGGACTGATGGTCTCCCAGCTCTGTCCTTCATTTTCAGTTACAAATAAATGGTTCCCTCCTGCATACAAACGCTTTGGATTGTGTGGTGAAAAGAAGAAAGGAAAATTCCATTGAAATCTATACTTCAATACATCTGCACCTGCACCCATAGGATTATCGGGCCATACATTGATAGCACGGTTCTCGCCTGTTTTATGATCCAATCTAGATAAATATCCTCCGTAGTTTCCTCCGTAAACAATATCTGGATTGGATGGATCGGCCACTACATAACCACTCTCAGATCCTGCAGTACCTTCCCAGTCGCGTTCAGTAATACCTGCACCAGTTGTTCTACTCTTGATTCTAAAAGTACCGTTGTCTTGTTGTGCACCAAGAATATTATAGGGATAAGCATTATCAGTTGATACTCGATAAATTTGTGCCGTTGGTTGATTCATTAAACTGCTCCAATTATTGGCAGCATCATAACTTACTTGTGCGCCACCATCATCAGCTACAATCATTCTATTCCCATCTTCTGGATCAATCCATAAATCGTGGTGATCACCATGAGGCGTATTCACACTGGTGAAAGTTCTACCACCATCTCTACTACGCATGAATTCCACATTAGGGCAATACACCAAATTTTCATTTTTTGGATCCACATACACTTTGGTATAGTACCATGCACGCTGACGAATATTATTGTCGCTTGATGTGAGTGTCCAAGATTCACCTCCGTCATTACTGACAAATAATCCTCCTGCTGCATTTTCTAAAATGGCATAGATTTTTTCTGTATTAGAAGGCGCAATAGCAACGCCTACAATTCCCCAGACGCCTTTGGGAAATCCTTTGTTTGTAGAAATGTTTTTCCAGGTTTCTCCCCCATCCTCAGATTTATAAATACCACTTCCTTCTCCACCACTTTCCATACTATATGGTGTACGAATCACGTGCCACATACCTGCATAAAACACCGTAGGATTTCCAGGTTCCATTACTAAATCTGAACAACCAGTTTGTGTATTTGCAAACAATGTTTTTTTCCAAGTCTTGCCACCATCGATAGTTTTAAATACACCGCGTTCTTCATTTGGACCGAACAAATGACCCATCACCCCAACCCAAACAGTATTGGGATCTTGCGGATGTATAATGATACGTGTGATATGTCGGCCTTCTTTGAGTCCGAGGTTTTTCCAAGTTCTCCCAGCATCATCCGAACGCCAGATTCCGCCCAATCCTTCTGCCACATTACCCCTCATGGTATTTTCACCTTCGCCAACATACAAAATATTTTCATTGCTTTGCGCAACTGCTACTGAACCAATGGTTCCACCAAAATATTTGTCGGATATATTTTTCCAATTGCTTCCGCCATCATTGGTTTTCCAAACGCCCCCTCCGGTACTGCCGAAGTAAAAGTTCATTTTGTTTTTATAACTACCCGCTACTGCAGCACTGCGGCCTCCACGAAAAGGGCCAATTTGGCGAAATTTTATTTTTGAAAATAAAGTTGAATCTACATTAGATACAACTGATGCACTTGTTGAGGCTATTTTGCTCTCTTTTTTTTGTGCATTTACGCCTATCGTGAATAGACAGACCACCAAAAATAGTAAAAAACATTTTCTCATGTGTATAGTTTAGGGCTGTTAAGTTACAAATCATTTCAATTCATTTTGAAGAGAAATCTAGGGAGCTTTCCAAACGATATGAATCTGCAATGCTTTGTCTACTAGTTGAATAGGGATTCTCAATTCTTGTTGTTTCCCGAAATTCCAAATAGCTTGTTCACCGGTACTGATACCATTGACGCTGGTAGCATCAATTACATTAATTGGTTTTCCATTGATGGTTATTGATGCAGGTAGCTGCTTTATGGCAGGAATTAATACTTGTAAATTTTTCTGCAAAGGCTTACCAACATATTGGCCACCATTTGTTTGAATGATAAAGTCTAATTGTTGATCGCTCTTTCCCTTTGTAGAAAAATTGATCAATTCATACTGTTTTGCACTAATGGCATTTTTTGATATCCCGTCATCTAAATACCATTGATAACTAGACTCTTTAGTAGACGGATAATACATCAGCTCTAACACAGTTTTTTTCAAGTCCTCAATATTTGCTTGTACCCCTTTGTTTTGAGGGATAAAACTACCTGCTTTAACAAATACTGGGAAACGATAATTGCTTACATCGTAGAACTTTATGGTGGTGTCTTTATAAAATATCTCTTGGTTATTGGAGAACGAATACCATTCACCTTTGGGTAAATACACGCTTCTATAATTGGCTCCCTTTTCTAATACAGGTGCAACCAGAAACGCATCGCCCCACAAAAATTCATCGCCTACTTTTACCGCATTTGAATCATTGGGATACTGATAATACAAAGGCTTGATCAATGGTTCTCCAAAAGCAGCTTGTCGGTACGCCAAGGTATAATTATAAGGCATCAATTGATAACGCAATGCCACCGCTTGTTTCACTTGGTCTAATACAGATGCATCAGCCAGTGCTGGTTCGCTAGGATAACTAATGGCTGTTGGATCCGTTTCATACAAAGCAGTACCATGTGGCCTAAAGATGGGTGTAAAAGAAGCAAACTGTAACCATCTCAAATACAATTCAGCATCGCCCTCACCCAATGCAAAACCGCCTGCATCACTATGCACATAAGGTATGCCACTCATGCTCATGCCCAAGATATTGGGAAGCTGCGCGCGTAAGCCCGTCCAGTTGCGGTTTACATCTCCTGTCCATGGAAAAATGCTGTAACGCTGACTACCAGAGAAACCCGACCTGTTTAAATGAAACAAACGGGTATTCGGATAAGTAGTTGCATATTTTTCAAACAACATTTTATTCCAATAGTGTCCATAAATATTATGCACTTCATCGGCCTGCATCATCCTATTTACGCCCTGATCTTTTAGGTTGTGCAAAAGATCAACAGGGTGTCTTTCAGGTTCGCCTAGGTCGGTCCACCAACCATCAACCCCATTGGCAATTTGTTTCAGATAATGGTATTTCCAAATCCAATCGCCTGCTTCTTTTCTGAAGATGTCTATCAGTCCACCTTTCCCAAAATAAAAATCGGTTAGCTGATATGCTTTACCCGTGCTGTCTTTTGCTAAAAATGGTTCCGCAAAAGAATATGATTTGGAATCTTTTAAAATATAAGGCTCACAAATAAGAATAGGATGGATCTTCTTTAGCTTGAAATCTGTTAACATCTGTTTAGGTTTGGGCCATTGCTTTTTATTGACCCAGTCGAGGTTACCCATATACCCTTTAATACTATCCCCAAACCAAAACAAATCAAAAATCACGGCATCAAAAGGAATTTTTTCCTTCCACATTTTTCCTGCAATTTCTTTTACTTGTTTTTCACTGGTGTACCCAAACCTACTCATGAAATTACCCATGGC
>JANOYH010000027.1:0-1801 GCA_031428775.1 Bacteroidota bacterium | reverse complement strand
CCTGGTTTAAAAAATACCCCTTCTAGTCTATTAGAAAGGGCAGAACAAAATAAAAGGCAAGTAAACTACCCCATTTTCTTTTTTAAGTTTTCATCGATGGCATCAAGAAATGCTTCGGTATTTAAATAATGTTCTTTGGCTACGTCGTTGCCGTAAATACACACTGCCAAATCTTTGGTCATCTTACCACTTTCAACAGTTTCCACACAGACTTCTTCTAGTGCATGACAGAAATCTATCAATGCTTGGTTATTGTCTAATTTGCCGCGGAATTCAAGTCCCCTTGTCCAAGCAAAAATGGAAGCAATTGGATTAGTAGAAGTTGGATTTCCTTTTTGGTGTTCGCGAAAGTGACGCGTAACTGTACCATGGGCTGCCTCTGCTTCCATTACTTTACCATCAGGCGTAATTAGCGTAGAAGTCATCAATCCCAATGATCCGAAACCTTGTGCAACTGTATCACTTTGTACGTCGCCATCATAATTCTTACATGCCCAAACAAAATTACCATTCCACTTCAATGCACTAGCCACCATGTCGTCAATTAAACGGTGCTCATAAGTAATCCCTGCTGCTGCATAGGCTGCTTTAAATTCGTTTTGATACACTTCTTCAAAAATGTCTTTGAACCTTCCATCATATTTTTTCAGAATGGTATTCTTAGTCGACAAATACAATGGCCATTTTTTGGCCAAAGCTTGATTGAAACATGCCCTTGCAAAACCAAAAATACTATCATCGGTATTGTACATAGCCATTGCTACACCATCGCCTTTAAAATTAAACACTTCAAACTCTTGGTTGGTTCCATCATCGCCTTCAAACTTAATGGTCAACTTACCTTTCCCTTTTGTAACAAAATCTGTAGCGCGATATTGATCTCCAAAAGCGTGCCTACCGATACAAATAGGTGCTGTCCAATTTGGAACTAAGCGTGGTACATTTTTACAAACAATGGGCTCTCTGAATACGGTGCCATCTAAGATATTGCGGATGGTACCATTTGGACTTTTCCACATTTGCTTTAACTTAAACTCTTTCACGCGCTCTTCATCAGGAGTAATTGTTGCACACTTAATTCCCACACCACATGCTTTAATGGCGTTTGCCGCATCTATGGTAACCTGATCGTTTGTTTCGTCGCGGTATTCCATTCCTAGGTCAAAATATTGTATCTCCACATCTAGATAAGGTAGAATCAATTTATCCTTAATGAATTTCCAGATAATTCTTGTCATTTCATCCCCATCCAGTTCCACCACAGGATTGAGCACTTTAATTTTTTGAGACATAGCTTAAGATTTTTTTTAAGGCCACTAAGGTAACGATAAATCAGTTTATACATTCACAATCAATACCGGAATAGCTAATTCGTGACGTACGCTTTCGATGGTTTCGCCAAAAATATAGTCTTTCAAACCTCGGTGTCGATGGGCTCCCATGACCAACATATCAGCTTTGGCATTTTTTACTATTCTTACAATTTCTTTAATCCTATTCTGATATCCCAGAACGACTGTAACCCTGAAACCTGCTGCTTGTAACTGTTGGGCATAATTGTCCAATCTTTCTGCGTCTTTTCTAGTCTCGTAGTCGTCACTTGTATCGCCAAAATACCTAGCAGAAGTGCTTTCCACAATATGCAATAACACATAGTCTGCGTGCTTTTTACCCTGCGCAATGGCATAAGCAATTAACTTCTCGTCGCCTTCTGTAAAGTCTAATGCCACAGCAATACAGCTGGTTTCCTTTACGCTCAAATTTTGTAATAGAGGTATTTCATTGTGCATACTTGCTATAT
>JANOYH010000026.1:0-3361 GCA_031428775.1 Bacteroidota bacterium | reverse complement strand
GTTTAAAGATGTTTCTGCCTACATCGGTTATACATTTATTGACGCAACCAGAAATTTCAATAATATTTCTATAGTTAATCCACTAACAGCAAAGCATCGCATCAATGCCAACTTAATGTATGAGTTGAATGAAAAATTGCGGATTGCTTATGAAGTTTTTTATTTAGGGCAGCAGTATTTAACCAATTCAGAAAAAGTTCGGGACTATTGGGTAATGGGAGTTTCAGGCGAATACAAGTTTAAACATTTTAGTCTCTTCATAAATCTTGAAAACTTTTTAGACAGCCGCCAGTCACGGTGGGAAAATTTATATTCAGGCACTATTCAAAACCCACAGTTTAGAGAAGTGTACACACCTACAGACGGTATTATTTTCAATGGAGGTTTGAAATTGCGGCTATAAAAACCAAGTAAGCGGACTTGAATTTACCAATGTAAAAGACCCTTAATTTATTAACAGTCGGGCAGGTGGACACAGAGTTAAAACTCAAACCTAACTACCCGACTGTATATTTTTTGACACAGGTTTATAATATTAGCAGACGGACATTCAATATTTGTTTACAGACTAATAATGTTTGATTACAGGTTAACAATATTACCGTACAGACAAATACTTTTTGCTTACAGACTGCCAAAATTGCCTTACAGACAATCAATATTTAGACACACACCAATACTTTTACCAACCAGTCAGACAAACCCAGCGACATGACGACCCTAACAAGCCAACGCTGCAAGTCAGGCACATGGTCAGGCACACAAAGCCCCGACACAAAAGCCAACCTGCCCAAGAGCCTGCCTTGCCCAACGCACTGCAACCACCCTACGACCACGACCAGCCCCGCATTATAGACCACCGAGTAGAAAGGGTATGCGTACAATCGAGTAGACGGCCTCACCGCTTGTAAGCGATGAGGTGCACCTCTCACACCACTGTACGTACGGGTCTCGTATACAGCGGTTCATTAAGTTGCGGGGCTACATTTGTGTAGTAGTCGAGCATAGATTCATATCCCCTTTGTTGCAAGCATTTTACCGTTACTGTTGTTCCCAATATTGGTGATTGGGCAATGGCCCAACCTCCTTTTCTTGTTCTACTCCACACATAGGCATGATACTGGTCGGCTCCCAAACGAATCAGGTTTTTACGCTTTCGTTCAGGTTTCTTCCAACTTTTATCACTTACCACTAATTGGTATTTGCCCTTCACACCTTTTTCATACGTGGGTACAAATTTGTATCCCAATATTTCAAATTGCACTGGTTTGCGGATGCCGTGGGCATACCAAGCAACCTTGTCTTTCCATTGCTCTTGGGAATGCTTATTCCCAGAATGGGTTGAGGCAGATAAATAACTTTGGTAATAGCCATAGCTGTGATTTCTCTGTTCCCCTTATCACATGGCTGGCTTTGCCTCCATGCAGCATTTGGAACAACTTAATGTTTGGTCCTTCATTGCTGGTGAGTCCTCTATCTTTCTAATGATAGCTCGTTTCCACAACTACTATGACCGCTGCTGACTTCTCTTTGGTTTAGATAAACAAAGAGACCTCCCCCGGTAAGATAAATAGCCTTCGGATTACACCTGCTGCATCTACATCACTGTGCTTTTGTGTTCTTTGGATTTTGTAATGATGTGCTTACTCATCCACACAGTGATGCCTCTTATGCAATTCCTGTTCGTCAGGGCAATCCTTTGTAGTCTGGCTTACTTCAGATATGGTATCACTACCATCACCCTTGCCACTTACTAAAACTTCGGAACACGACTTCCGCGTTTAAGATACTTCCACTCTCTGGCATCTTTTTAAAAGAACTATATTTATCATTCAGGGCACACACATTGCATTGCAGCAATTGGTTCCTAAGTATATGTTCTCGGCTTAGTCCAAATCCAAACAGTAGTTTCAAACCGGTCAGTTCCTTTTCAGGCAGCAGTTCATATTCCAATCTTTTGTAACTTCATTGAGCTCTCGTCCCAGCAGTAGTAAAACTATTTCCCAACTGCTTCAATGCGTGGGGCGTGGGGCGCAAGGAATTCGACACTTATCAAATTGATTCGATCCGAATTAAATCTTTACCTTTATACTAATGATAAAGCGGATTTATATAGATACTTCTGTTGTTGGCGGTCAATTTGATAAGGAATTTTCAGATGACACTAATCCATTTTTTGACGCTGTTTTAAATGGTCAATTTATTATTATAGTTTCTGACCTTTTAGAAGCAGAACTATTAAGAGCTCCGCAACAAGTTCGAGATTTTTTATCAACCATTACGGCTCAACAAATTGAAAGTATTCGGTTGACACAGGAAGCTTCTATACTTGCCGATCAATATATTCAGGCAAAAGTTGTTGGACAAACTAGTCGTGCAGACTGTCAGCATATCGCTATGGCGACACTAGCAAAAGCCGACGTACTTGTGAGTTGGAACTTTAAGCATATTGTAAATCTTGATAAAATTCGAGGTTATAATGGCATTAACTACCAATTTGGACACAATATGATAGAAATTAGAACACCCAAAGAAATCATCAATTATGACAACTCAAACTTATAATAATATCCAAGAAGGCTTGGTAAAGGACATGCGTATTATCCGTGACCAAATAAGCAATGAAATCAAAGACATGACTTTTGAACAAGAAAGAATATATCTTGACAAATTGCTTGCAGAAAAAAAACCAGCCAGCGCACAACAGTGCATTGCAGCAATTGGGGCTGAAGAATAACGTTCTTCAACTGCATCAAAAATCCCAGCATCAGTTCTAGCTGAAGGAATTCTAATCGGCAGTAGTATATATCATCTTCTTTTGTAACTTCATTCAGCGACATTAAGCCAAGGGCAACGGAAGATCTTTCCCCAACCGCTTCAATAACTGTACGTTGTGCGAAAGACCTAAAATATCTCTAAAAAAGGGGTGTTGGTGAAATTGTAAAGCAACTGAACATTGCAAATAGACCGATTATATCAAATATTACAGGTTAATGATGCTAATCTTGCCATATAAATAAAGTTTGTATTCCTTAAAACTATTGGTACATATCTTCAAAGCATAAAACAATTGAAAGATGAGTAACAATATTGGATTTGGGGAAAAGGTGGAGGGATATAATATCCTTGTTATGAATGAAAGAGAAATTCGTGCTGCAGCCGGTATCATGTTTTTGGCAACATTTATTTCATTGATGCTCATCATCTTTAAAGGAAATTTTGTGCCCATTAAATATGTGGTGGCTATTTTTCTTTCAGATTTTAGTATGCGCTTATTTGTCAATCCAAAATTTTCTCCTGTATTAATTCTTGGTCGCTTTTTTTTAAGTAATCAAAATCCTGAATATGTAGGTGCTATTCA
>JANOYH010000025.1:0-3811 GCA_031428775.1 Bacteroidota bacterium | reverse complement strand
TATGCAACAGTATCTTGCCTTTTAAATTTCAGCTTTGTTTTGTGATATACTAATTTTTAAACAAGAATCTTTTTAAGATGAAACAATTTATTATGCTGTTGATGGCAGCCTTTTCCATCGTATCATTTTCAGGAAAAGCTCAGGCAAATCAATATTCTACGAAAGGAAATAAGCAACCAGTAAAAATCATTTATAGTTGCGCTATGCATCCAGAAGTAACAAGTGACAAACCTGGGTATTGCACCAAATGTGGCACTGCTTTAAATCTTTCTCAAAAAGAGAAAATGAAATACGAAATCATGGGCATCTATAAATGTCCTCTACATCCACAAGAAATTAGCGCAAAGCCTGACAAATGCCGAGAATGTAGTTCTGTGATGAATCTTTCTCCAAAAGAGAAAATGAAATATCAGGTAATGAAAATTTATAATTGCCCTATGCATCCAGATTTAAGTAGAGACCAATCTGGTAATTGTCCCAAATGTGGTATGACATTAACAGCAACAGAAAAGGCCTTCCCAACATATTCATGTCCCAATCATCCTTCAGTTATTAATACGGCACCTGGTTATTGTGCTAGTTGCGGTTCTAATATGGCATTAAACCTTTCTCCCAAAGAGAAAATGAAATATGAAGTAATGAAGCTTTATACCTGTCCAATGCATGCAGATGTAAAAAGTAATAAGTCTGGAAAATGTCCAAAATGTGGAATGGCGTTAACTGAAAAAAAGAAATAATAAAAGTGGGTTTTAAAAACAAAAAAATCAGTATCAGTCAAATCAAAATAAATAAATCCCATGATGAAAGTCATGGGATTTATTTAATGAAAGTAAAGATAGGAATTATGATTAGATCAAAATGTCCATTAAGTGTAGAAATTATTTTTTAGATTCTTTAATTAAATCAAAATAGGTTACTATAAAACGATCTCCTACCAATTTACCTTGAACTTTAGCTTTTCTAACTGAATTGCAAAAGCCATCTTTATCATGAGCATCTCCGTGATCATTGATATCTGTACCATCTATATAGTAAGGTTTGCCATTTTGTTTAATAGCCAAGCTGCATGTTTTTCCTTCCATTTTAAACATGCATGTACCACATGCAGTTTCAACTTCTAGAACTTCTTTGTTTTTATCAAGAACTAATTTTGACTTATTTACAGTTTGTGAGAATGAAAATAGGCAAATAAAACAACTGAATAAAAGGAACATTATTTTTTTCATATATAAAATTTTAATTGGTGAAATGCTGGGTGAATTATTTAGAGAAACCTAAACTAGGATTAATATTTTACGCCACCAAAATAATTAAAGATGAAGTTAATCTCATCGAAAAAGATATCTTTGCTAGTTATTATTACTTTATGAAGCGAAATGAATTTTTAAAATTATCAGGTGTTGGAATGGCCTCTACTTTAATTCCTGCAGGTTTAATTAGTTTGATAACTACAAATAGTGGATGTGCAAAAGCTGATCATGGTAGTATGTTAAATACCATGAATAACGTAAATGCAGTTACCGTTATTGAATCAGATTTTTTACAATTGTTGCCTATTCCCATTACAGTTGATAATAACGGGACATTAACCGCTCAAATCACCAATTTTAGTCTAAAAGGAGGTCAAGTTTTTAATGTGCTTGGGTATCAAGCCAATTCAATATTAGGGCCAACATTTCGAATAAATGCTGGTGCATTTTGTAATATAAAATTTAACAATAATTTATTAGAAGCTAGTAACATCCATTGGCATGGTCTGCATGTTCCTGCTATAATGGATGGCCATCCTGAAAATATCATTCCTGCAAACAGCACTTTCAATTATAGTTTTTCGATAAGTCAGAGAGCTGGGTTAAAATGGTATCATCCGCACGCACATATGTCAACAGGGAAACAAGTTTATAAAGGATTAGCTGGTTTATTCATTGTCAATGATGCGGAGGAAACTGCTTTAAATCTGCCAAGCGGTCAATTTGAATTGCCATTAGTTATTCAAGATAAAAGGTTAGGAGATACTACACTAACATATCAACCAACAATGGTTGAAGTCATGAGTGGTTTGATGGGTGAATCTATATTAGTAAACGGTAAGGCTTCTCCCTATCATGAAGTGCAATCACAAATGTATAGGCTTAGAATTTTGAATGGCTCAAATGCAAGAATCTATAATCTTGCTTTCAGTAATAATCAATCATTTACCATTATTGGTAATGATGGGGGGCTTTTGACAAACCCCATCTCCATAAAGAGTATTTTAATTGCACCAGGTGAGCGGATTGATGTTTTGGTTGACTTTTCATCATTTAATACTGGAGAGGAATTGCTTTTAATCAATAAGCAATTTACTGGTGGAGGCAATGCACAAGGGAAGCAAGACTTTAGTATTTTAAAATTTAAAATAACTAAAAAAGTAACCGTTCCATTTGTTATTCCCAATGTTCTATCTACAATCGGCTTAATAAATAAAGGATTAATTACGCGAACACGCGTATTTGATATTTCAAATGGAGGAATGAATATTCATACAGGGGGGCATACAATTAATAATAAGATGTTTGATCTAAAACGAACGGATGAAATAGTACAAGCAAATGCTGTTGAAATTTGGCAGTTTGACAATTCACAAGGAACAGAACCCCATCCAATGCATATACATGGAATTGATTTTCAAATTTTAGAAAGAATAGGAGGGAGAAATGGACTCATCCCATCAGAAAATGGATGGAAGGATACTGTTTTATTGATGCCTGGTGAAGTTGTAAAAGTGATAGTGTCTTTTGGCAAAAATCTAGGTAAATATGTTTTGCATTGCCACAATTTGGAACATGAAGATGATGGAATGATGTTACAATACCAGTTAAGTTAAAATATTTCAACTTTCAGGTTGGTCATTATAAGCAGTTTTAATGGCAAATTATTTCTAGTTATTTGTTTACCGAAACAATTTATTTTTACCTTTTTCTAACTGCAACAAGTGTTGCCATTTTGTTTTGGGGGGCAAACTACTGTTCCGTAACTGCAATATACACAACAGTCGCCCTGTTTAGGTTTTAGTCTTGTCTTGCAGTTCTCACATTCATAAAAATACTGGCAGGCTTCAGTAGGCATTGTTTCTGCTTTTTGGTGTGAGCAGATGGGGCAGGTAATGATTGATTGAAGTATATAAATTGCGGACATTTTATTTTTTGATTAGGTTTGCGGAAACAACTTTGTAGCCAATTTTATTTATGATACTAATTAAACTGTCAACTGAGGTTATCGTATTATCGAACTTTACAATGGAACCTGCATTTTTATAAGAAGTATTTACTTCAATAACTCCGATTACTTTTAAAAGTTCACCGTTAATATGTTCTTCACAACCTTCACAATTCATTTCACTAATGCTAAGTTGATATTTAGAAATATTTGTACTGTTACTTATAGTAGCTGTTGTTATTTGAGGTTTTGGGTAAAATATTTTGGTGTAATATGGGAAAGCAATTAATAATGTAGCAATCAATGTAATGATTGCTAAAAATAATTTGGATTGCCAAAATGATTTTCTATTTGGAACATCACAGACGCAATCTATTTGTTTTATTGGATTTAGTTTTTGATACCATAAAAATACAAATACGACTACTGTTAAGCAGATAAAATAGGGACGATAAGGTTCAACCCATGAAAATGATGTAGCTAGTCCACTTGCACCCCCTATGAAAGCTAATACTGGCGTGATGCTGTATTTAACGGTTGAATTACGTACCAGTATTTCAGTTGAAAATCGTACCACTAAAGCAGGCATTAAATGTAGTTATATTTAGTTAAA
>JANOYH010000024.1:0-8265 GCA_031428775.1 Bacteroidota bacterium | reverse complement strand
ATTGATAATATCCATGGCTTCTTCCATAGTTTGAAAAGTAAAAATGGGCAGGACAGGTCCAAATATTTCATCCTTCATTACAGACGATTCAAGATCAACTTCTGTTAGAATTGTAGGTTCAATATACAGCTGTTCTCTGTTCAATTTTCCACCATGTATGATTTTTCCTTGATGCAAATAGGTAGCCACCCTATCCAATTGTTTCAGGTTAATCATCTTACCGTAATGCTCACTTTGTGAAGGATCCTTCCCGAAATACTGTTCAATGCGTGCACAAATGGCTAGCACCAAAGCTTCTTTTTTTGAGGCGTGTACCAACACATAATCTGGCGCCACACACATTTGCCCAGCATTGGAGAATTTGGTCATTACAATTCTTTTAGCCGTGATGGCAATATTAGCATCGGATTCAACTACACAGGGGCTTTTACCGCCCAATTCCAATGTTACTGGCACCAATTTTTCTGCTGCCATTTTATAGATAATCTTGCCCACCAATGTACTACCCGTATAAAACACGTGATCAAATGTAAAGCCATGCATCATTGCTGGAATTACCGTAGCACCATCACCTGAAACAAACAATACATACTCTGGTGGAAAAATAGACAGCACAATTTGTTGAATGATTTTTGCAGTTGCTGGGGCAAATTCACTTGGCTTGATCACAGCACAATTTCCTGCTGCTATTGCACCAATCAATGGTGTCAATAAAAGTTGAAACGGATAATTCCAAGGGCCAATAATCAGTACTACTCCCAATGGTTCTTTTTCAATTCTACTACTCGAAGGTAGGTTGAGTAAATTGGTGCTTACTGATTCAGGCTCCATCCAAGCCTTTAGGTTTGCTATTGTAGCATTAAGTTCGGCTAATAAAAACCCATTCTCGGTAACCCAACATTCTTCTTTGCCTTTTTTTAAGTCGGAATACAATGCCGAATAAATGGCTTCTTCCTGTTCAATAACAGCATGCTTGAGCAACTTTAATTGTTGCTTTCTAAACTCATAAGACTTGGTTGTTCCACTTGCAAAATTGTTTCGCATGGCTACAAGCTGAGTCAGTATTTCAGTTGACATCCTAATATTTTAAATTATGCAATCAGTTGTTTATACAAGATACAGCAACTGCTCCTGAATAAATACTAATTTAAATTGGTTAATTAAGGAGTTACTTGTACATTTTACGAAATCGTAAGCGGAAATTATTTCTATAATTTATCACAGAGTCTATCATAAAATCAATAAATTCATTGCTTCAATCATGTTCAACTAATCTAACGATTCTTCCATGAAAAAAAATGAACCAAATAACCATTCACGCCGTGGCTTTATTAGAAATGGCGCACTTGCTTTAGCAGGCTTTACTATTGTTCCAAGACACGTTTTGGGAAGAGGTTTCACCGCTCCGAGCGACAAACTCCAGGTTGCTGGTATTGGCGCCGGAGGAAAGGGACAAAGTGACCTTGCCAATTTTTTTAAAAGCGGAAAAGCGGATATCGCTTTCCTCTGTGATGTTGATGAGCGCCAAACAGCAAAAAGTAGAAGTCTGTACCCAAATGCAAAAGTGTACAAAGACTATCGAGAAATGCTCGACAAAGAACATAAGCTAATTGATGCCTGTTCCGTATCTATTCCCGATCACCAACACGCTGTTGCAGCCATGGCTTGTATGCAATTAAAAAAACACGTGTATGTTCAAAAGCCTTTAACACACGACATTTACGAAGCCAGAATGGTCACCAAGGCGGCTCACGATTATAAAGTGGTTACACAAATGGGCAACCAAGGTTCTTCAGGCGACGGCGTTCGTCAATTAATGGAATGGTACAATGCCGGATTATTGGGTGATGTACATACCGTTTATTGTTTTACTGATCGACCAGTTTGGCCTCAAGGTATTGCTTGGGCTAAAGAAAAGTCAGCTATTCCCAAAGAATTGGACTGGGATTTGTGGCAGGGTACTGCTCCCGGAAAGGATTATGTGGAAGGATTATTGCCCTTTAACTGGCGCGGTTGGTGGGATTATGGTACTGGCGCATTGGGCGATATGGCCTGTCATATTATGGCACCAGTTTTTGCAGTTTTAGGATTGGGCTATCCTGATGCAGCTGAATGCAGTGTGGCTACTCGTTATGTAGCTAACTGGACAAAAGCGGCATATCCCGAAAGTGGTCCTGTTTCTTCCCATATCATTTTAACTTTTAAAGGTAAGAATGGCAAACCCGATTTAAAATTGCATTGGATGGATGGAGGTATTCAACCAGAGCGTCCTGAAGAACTTGGACCAAATGAGAAAATGGGTGATAAAGACGGAAGTAATGGTGTCATTTTTATAGGTTCCAAAAGCAAAATGATGTGTGGTACATATGGCATGTTTCCTCAACTACTTCCTACTGAAAGAACCAATACGATCATCGTTCCAAAAACCATTGCTCGTGTGCCAAATGGATCTGATGGACACTATGCAGCATGGGTAGAAGCAGCTATTGCAGGTTATGGTTCTGACCTTGCCAAAAATTTAAGCTCGCATTTTGATATTGCAGGTCCTTTAACGGAAAGTGTGCTAATGGGTAACCTTGCTATTCGTAGTTATGATCTGGAAAAGAAAAATGCAAAAGGCAGTATGGATCATCCAGGTAGATTTATCAAATTATTATGGGATGGACCAAATATGAAAATTACCAATTTTGACGAGGCCAATCAATTTGTAAAACGCAATTATCGCGAGGGTTGGACTTTAGGTGTATAGCTAATTTAAAAACGGCCCCGAAATTTCGAGGCCGTTTTTTTATGCTGCAATTTTCCTTCCAAATTTAAAGAATGAACACTTCCCTGAATGAGTGCACATTTAATAGCTGAACCCTTGTAAATACACCGCATCTATTTCTGCACTTTCTAATGGATTGGTTCCAGTAAATGCTTCTTGTTCTACAATATAATATTTTAATCCGGCATCTGTACCGGCTTTTAAAATTGATTTAAAATCTATGGTGCCTTTCCCTAAATGACAAGACTCATGACCTTTGGCAGTTTTAGTCAAATCCTTCACATGACATAAACGGAAGCGATTGGGATATTTTTTGAAATAGGTAAGCGGATCAATTCCTGCAGCCACAACCCAATAGATGTCCATTTCATAATCAACCAATTCTTTGTCGGTATTGTCCATCATCACATCTTGAGGTACTAGACCACCCATCGGCTTGAAAGAATAGTCGTGGTTATGATACGCAAAGCGAATGCCATTTTTTTTGCAGATTTCCCCATTTTTATTGAATTCGTCTGCAAATTTCTTGTAGTCGTCTATTGATTTTTGCGCGCCTTTATAGGGACAAATCAAATACTTCATACCAATGGCGGCAGCTTCCGCAGCCTTGCGTTCAAAGTCCTTAGAAGTATCGCAATGAGAGGACACAATTTTCAATCCCAAATCGTCCATATACTTTTTATATTCTTTGTGGTCCATGCCCCAGAACATCCCTTTTGAACCTTCAAAACTTTCAATTTGCTTGTAACCATAAGAAGCGATTTTTTTCAAAGTTGCCTTAGCATCTTTAGCCATATCTTCTTTTACAGTCCATAACTGAATACCAAATGCAGGTATTTTTTTAGCACCAAATATTTCCATCATAGCGGATTTGCCTTGGAAAGGTAACGACAACCCAGCAGCAGCAAATGCACTCATACGTAGGAAATCTCTTCTGTTATTATTCATACAACTGTTTTTAACTTTGACTCCAAAAAATATATATTTCTTGGAAATAAATAATGTTGCTTTCTATTAAGAAGTTGCCCAAGCTTTGTCGCCTTTTTTATAAGGAATACATCCCTCATATTTACCTGGTACGGCCACATAACGCATTGCTTTAGTTGCGCCAACTTCAGAAGTAAAGAATCCTAACAAAGTCAGTTCTTTAACCATTCTGAAATAATGGTTGGGGTCTGTTTTTTGTTTATTTTTTTGATATTCTTTCGCTTCGTTGTCAAGGTCAACTAATAAATCATGTCTTTGTTCAGGCGTACTATCAAGAAAAACTTTGCCCGATTTTTTCTTGCTGGCTTCGTCCAATTTTTTCAGTCCTTCTAAGAAGATAGTTTGATCTTTTTCTTCATAACAGTCTTTCACATATACGCTCATGAATTCACCCACTTTGGCTTCTTTAGCACCAGGTGTAGTGGTAGCAGGCAATATTGTTTCTCCAACTTCATTAAGGAATGCAATATTGTCTTTGCTTAAATTGAATGATGCCGCAGTTTTGTCGCTCGTTTTACAACCAGACATAAATGCTCCTGCACCTATTAAGGTTCCGCCCATCAATAACGCAACACTGGAAATGGCTTCTCTTCTGTTCATGTTGTTATGTTTAATGTGTTTAGTAATTAAATGTTTTGTTTTTTCAATTCTTCTACAGCAAATGCTGCAGCCCTTGCAGTAAAAGCCATATACGTTAAAGAAGGATTCACGCAGGAAGATGATGTCATAAATGCTCCGTCGGTTACAAACACATTTGGTGCATCCCAAACCTGGTTATTCCCATTTACTACAGAAGATTTTCTATCTCTTCCCATACGTGCAGTACCCATTTCATGGATTCCTTTTCCTGGAGTTCCATCACCATCTCTACCTTTCACGTCTTTAACACCAGCGGCAGTCAACATTTCAATGGCATCATCCACACAATCCTTTCTCATTTTCTTTTCGTTCTCTTTCAACTCACAGTCAATGGCCAAAACATTCAAGCCCCATTTGTCTTGTTTGGTTTTGTCGATGCTGATCTTATTATCATGGTAAGGTAACATTTCTCCAAATCCGCCCATTCCCATTGACCAGGTTCCTGGTTCAGTAAGCGCGTCTTTAAATTCAGCCCCAATACTATATTCGGCCACGCTTCTTCCCCATCCTTCTCTACTGCCTGCGCCTTGGTAGCCAAATCCACGCACATAATCGCGTTTATCGTTTCCAACATTTCTATATCTAGGGATATAAATGCCATTTGCCCTTCTTCCAAAATAGTATTTGTCGTCATATCCATCCACTTTTCCACTTGCACCCGTACCCAAATGGTGGTCCATTAAATTATGTCCCAGTTCCCCACTAGTACTTCCCAATCCATCAGGCCATACATCTGTAGCTGAGTTCATCAGAATTTTTGCTGTGTCTAAAGTGCCTGCATTCAAAAAAATGATTTTTGCTGTATACTCAACCGTTTTCATGGTTTCTGAATCAATTATTTCAACCCCAGTTGCTTTTTTCTTGTCCTTGTCATATAAGACTCTCGTCACTATACTATAGGGTCTTAATGTAAGGTTACCCGTTTTTTGTGCGGCAGGTAAAGTAGATGACTGTGTACTAAAATAGCCTCCAAAAGGACAACCCAACCAACACTTATTTCTAAACTGACAATTGGTTCTGCCTTCGTGTGGAACAGTCAAATTTGCAACTCTTCCAATGATCATATGACGCTCACTTTTATAGAGCTCTTTAATTCTTGCTGCTACGTCTTTCTCCACGCAGTTCATGTCCATCGGTGGAAGAAATTGACCATCAGGCAACACAGCTAATCCGTCTTTATTTCCGCTGATGCCTGCAAATTTTTCTGCATAGTCATACCAAGGAGCAATGTCTTTATAACGCACAGGCCAGTCAACTCCGTGTCCATCTTTTAAATTGGCTTCAAAATCTAAATCGCTCCAGCGATAACTTTGCCTACCCCACATCAATGACTTTCCTCCCACATGGTATCCTCGGAACCAATAGAAAGGTTTCACTTCTGTATAGGGATGTTCTGTGTCTTTACACCAATAATCAAGATTGATTTCATTCAAAGGATAATCCCTTTTCAAATTGGGATAATCATGAATCATTTGTTGGGTCCTTCTGCCACGATGCGGAAAATCCCATGCTTCTTTGTTAGCAGAAACATAGTCTTTAACATGCTCAACATTACGGCCTCTTTCCAGCAGTAAAACCTTGAGTCCTTTTTCGGTTAATTCTTTGGCAGCCCAGCCACCACTGATTCCCGAACCAACAACAATTGCATCATAATTTTGATCTGACATTTTTTGTGGGTTTATTTTGTTTTAAGCTGATGTAATATAATTTAAGTTGATGCTATATGTCACATATTTGAATAGCCTTTCGTAAAGAATCAATGGGATTGGTTGCAGTAGGTATAAATTCCTGTGCCACATATCCTTTAAACCCAGTTGCGTGTATGGCTTTCATGATGGCAGGATAATATAATTCCTGTGTTTCATCTATCTCGTGTCTACCCGGTACACCCCCAGTATGATAGTGCCCAAAATATTGGTGTGATTGCTGAATGGTTCTGATCACATCGCCCTCATCAATTTGCATATGATAGATATCGTACAATAATTTAAAGTTGGGTGATCCAATTCTTTTCACCAATTCAATACCCCATTTAGAATGATCACACATATAATCCTTGTGGTCAATTTTGCTATTGAGCAATTCCATGGTTAGTATCACGCCTTTTTTTTCAGCCTGCCCTACAATTTGTTTCAACCCTTCTACACAATTATTCAATCCTGTTTCATCGTCCATTCCATTTCTATTGCCACTGGCACAAAACAAATTGGTATATCCAGCAGTTGCTACTAAATCTATATGCTCTGTATAGTTTTTGATGAGGGCCGGATGGTATTGCTTATCGTTCCAACCTTTGGCTAGTCCAAGTTCCGCACCATTACACATAGTAGAAATGAGGTTGTATTTTTTTAGCATGGGCCAGTCTTTCGGTGGCACTAAATCCATTCCAATCATTCCTAATTCTTTGAAATTAGCACACAACTGTTCTAGCGGAATGGCATTATAACACCACCTGCAAGCAGTATGGTTGATATTGCCTTTTAGTGTATAATTATCTTTTTTCATGTCGCTTTTAAAAGATGACAAAACAGTCCCTGCAGCCAAAGCCGCCGAACCTGCAACAATATTTTTGATAGCGAGTCTTCTATTTGATGGATTAGTCATAGTTAAATCAAGTGTAGGTATTCTTTGTTAAACTAAGCAATACTGGCTTTATTTTTTCCCTTCATATAAAAATACAAACCAACAAAAGCAAAAATTAATACAATAGGAATGATAAGTGTAAAATTGATTACTTCTGGACCAGCGGCTTTCTTTGCTTCGTTCAATGCATTGGCAAAATCCGAACCTGCAGCCGCTTCGTTATACAGTTTGATATTGGCACCTGCAGGAAGTTTAGCCGCAATCAATTCATCATAATACCCTCCCATAAACCAAGTATAAACTGAAACAGCAAACATACCTGCCCCTCCCATTAAATTCATCCCAAGTGCACCCGTTCTAGGCAAGTTCTCTGCAACAAAACCCAACATGGTTGGCCAGAAATAGCAAACGCCCATGCCAAATACAATGGCTCCTACAAATAACATGTTACCCGTTGTATGGCCAAGCATATAGAGTCCTAATGCTGCTAGTACAGCGGAAATCACCAATACACCTTGAGGTGAAAATTTATGCACCACTGGTTCAGCAAAAGCCCTACCCAGCACCATCACACCAGTTTCAAGTGTCAATAATAAAATGGCATTATCGGTCACATTTTTGAGTAATACATCTATCCATTGGCCCGTAAATAGTTCTGTAATAGCAGTTCCAAACATGAGAATAAACATGACTAGAAACAAAGGATTGAAAACGGCTTTGTACATGTCTATAGTGGTTCCTCCTCTAGCAACTCTTTCGGTAACAGGGAAACTGAGTTTACTAAAGAGGTAGCCATATATTACGGTTGGAATTATCATGAGCCCAACTTGAATCTGCCAATTGACACCTATCTTATCTAAGAAAAATACCAATAAAGTACCAATCACAATACCGCCCGGAAACCAGAGGTGAAAGTGATTGAGTTTAGTGGTTTTATTATCGGAGTAAATGGTTGCTACCAAAGGATTACAAGCTGCTTCTACTGTACCATTGGCAATACCGATGCAAAGTGTGGAAATAAAGAGGCTCCAATATCCTCCTGCAAAAATAGTCAACACTATTCCAACAAGGTGAAATAAGAAAGCAACCAACAATAATTTTTTCATTCCAATGATGTCTACCACCATGCCCCCTATGATAACTGCAAGAGGGAAACCCCAAAATGCAGTAGCGGCAATGGTTCCAAGCTGTGCAGCGTTGAGTTCAAATTCAACTCCAAGTCTTCCTAAAATGCCGGCTCTTATGCCAAAAGATAAAGAAGTTACTAATAAGGCCAGGCAACTGGCAAC
>JANOYH010000023.1:0-1782 GCA_031428775.1 Bacteroidota bacterium | reverse complement strand
GCTCATAACCCGAAGGTCGGAGGTTCGATCCCTTCTCTCGCAACTTAAAAGGCCTCGTTTGAGGCCTTTGTTATTTGTATATTTAGCAAAGAAATATACAAGCCGGAGTAGCTAATTACTTCATAAACTTTAAATACAAATTCCCGGAAAGTCTTTTGCACTAGCTGGGTTATACAGATGAAAGCAGGTTTTGTAAACATATTTGGTAAGCCCAATGCGGGCAAGAGTACACTGATCAATGCGTTGGTGGGAGAGAAAATGGCCATTACATCGCCCAAAGCTCAAACTACTAGGCATAGAATCAAGGCGTTCTTAAACAAACCTGGCGAATATCAGGTCATTTTTTCTGATACACCGGGCATCATTGACCCTCAATATAAGTTACACGAGCACATGATGCATTCAGTTAAAAGTGCATTAGAAGACGCAGATATTGCTTTATTGATTGTGGATGCCAATGAGGATTTGGATGAAATAGATAGTATATTTCAAAAGCTTCGATTAAAAGTTCCAGGCCTCATTGTCTTGAATAAAATTGACAAAGCAGGAAATGGTAGACTCGCACTTGCCGAAAGTTTTTTTGCTAGCAAAGCCTATTGCCAGAAAATAGTGAAGATCTCAGCCTTGCAGAAAGTACACTTAAACAAATTATTAGACGCCATCTTAGCACTTTTGCCAGAAGCACCCGCATTTTATAGCGAAGAAGATTTGAGTGATATGCCCACCAAATTTTTTGCATCTGAAATGATCAGAGAGAAAATTTACCAGTTGTTTGGCGACGAAATCCCTTACCATACAGCTGTTTTGATCAATGAATTCAAAGAGAGAGAAGATATTGTAAAAATTCAAGCGGATATTATTGTTCAACGTGAAACCCAAAAGTTTATCATCATTGGGGAAAAAGGCAAGATGATCAAACAAATCGGCACACTTGCAAGGGCAGATATCGAACAGTTTATTGGCAGAAAAATATTTTTGGAATTGTTTGTAAAAGTTCGTCCTAAATGGCGCGACAACGACTTACAACTAAAAGAGTACGGATATAAATAATTTACATTTTAATTAGGATTTATGAGTTATACAGTAGCCATTGTAGGAAGACCCAATGTGGGAAAGAGTACCTTTTTCAACCGTCTGCTTGAAGAGCGGAAAGCAATCGTAGATGATATCAGCGGTGTAACCCGCGATCGTCAATATGGTGTTACGGATTGGAATGGCAAAACATTTAACGTGATAGATACAGGTGGATTTGTACCCAATACCACGGATATTTTTGAACGTGAAATCAGAAAGCAAGTTAAGATTGCTATCGACGAAGCCAATTGCATCGTTTTTATGGTAGATGTGGTAACAGGTATCACGGACTTAGACGATACGATGGCCGATATGCTGAGAAGAACTACCAAGCCAGTATATGTGGTAGTGAATAAAGTAGATAATGGAACCCGTCAATTAGAAGCAACTGAATTTTATAGTCTGGGATTCGAGAATACGTATTTTGTAAGTAGCATTACAGGTACTGGAACCGGAGAGGTTTTGGATGCCATCACGGAAGGGATGAAAGACGAAGATTCGGACGAAGGATTGCGTGAAAATACACTACCTAAGTTTGCAATAATAGGTCAACCTAACGCTGGAAAGTCGTCTTTGCTCAATGCTTTAATTGGGGAAGAAAGAACCATTGTAAGTGAAATTGCTGGTACCACCCGCGATACCATCCACACCCATTATAACATGTTCCAGAAAGAGTTCATGTTAATTGATACGGCGGGAATCAGAAAG
>JANOYH010000022.1:0-9316 GCA_031428775.1 Bacteroidota bacterium | reverse complement strand
CATCAGCTAAAAAAGGATTGAATGCTAGTTATATCTCAGCAGACGATATCAACAAGGCACTCAAACGAAGTAATGCCAAACATATATTAGTTGTTGCTGACGCATGCTTTAGTGGTGCATTTACAAGATCTTTATCAAGTGATGCCAGCATTGGCGTACAAAAACAATATTCCGTACCCAGCAGAAAAATCATGGCTAGCGGCAACCTAGAACCGGTACCAGATAACAGTAAGTTTGTCTATTACCTAAAAAAGAACTTGAAAGAAAATAAAGACAAATACCTGACAGCCAAAAAGCTGTTTGATAGTTTTTATGAAGCTATTCTAAATAATTCAGAAACCTCACCTCAATATGCAGCCATCAAGAATGTGGGTGATGAGGGTGGGGAATTTGTTTTTATCAAAAAATAAACATGCCATGAGAAGCGTATCCATTTTCCTGTTTTTAATCTGTTTACTTGTTAATCGAGCATTTGCTCAAGAAGAAATCATATATAATAATGAATTTGACACCAATGGTAGTTGGGGTATTAATCCAATGTGTAAAACAGAAATAAAAAACGGAAAATTGGTTTTGAATTCCGACAGAAAAATACTTGAAGCATATTATAGTGTAGTAAAACAAGAAATTCAAATAGATGATACAAGAAATTTTAAAATCGAAACTTCGATTGCTATTGAAAATACGGGCAATAGTAAATACTTTGGGCTCGCCCTATTTGGAGGAAAGGGAAGCAGTATTGATAACAACAATTTAGTTGTCTATAATAAAACTTACGGTTATTTTACTGACTACGTTTCAAAAGGGAGCAATTTTTTATCTCCATTTTTAAACCTTCCTATCAAAAATAAAAACATTGGTGAACCTTATTTTTTGAAGGTAGAAAAAGTTGGTTCGCTTTATACATTTTATATAGATGACGCTTTGGTATATCAAACAAATTCAATAAAAAAAAATGGAGATTATTTTGGATTTAATCTTGATGGCTTTGGACAAAGCATTTCTGTTGACTATTTCCGAATTAAATATTTATCAGCCAATTATGACCCATCTAAAGTATTACCTGATATTGCAACCATACAAGCTAAACTCAATGGTTTTTATACGGAAAGTAAATTTGATGCAGGTATCACTTATTTAACGGAATTGCTCAAAAAAGATCCAACCAATCTTAACTTATTATACTATCGTGGCATTTTCTATAAGCAATCAAATAAATACTATTTAGCCATTGAAGATTATACAAAAGCACTTGATCAGAAAAAAGATAGTACGGACTATGCTTTTCTAGAATTAAGGGGCGAGTGCTATGCTGCCTTGAATCAATTTGAACCTGCTATCAATGACTACAATGAAAGTATCAGACTTTATCCAAAGAATCAAAATGCATTTCTTGGAAGGGGTAATGTTTACTTGAAACATGGACTAACAGATAAATCCATTGAAGATTTTACAGAATCAATCCGACTAGTGCCGGAATTTGTATTGGCCTATAATACAAGAAGTGACGCGTATAGTAAAAAAGGCGATTATGAATTGGCAGTTAAGGACCTTAAAAAATGCCTTATCATCAATCCAAAGCTTGGCTATGTCTATATTAATTTGATTGAGCCGCTTGTTCGCATGCGCCAATTTGAAGAAGCAAGAAAATATTACCAATTGTCTATGGGCAATGAAGTAGAAACCTATACAGGAGAAAAGGCCTGGAAATACTACCAATATTTTGTATTGGCTGCTGCGGAACATATACCTAATGGCGACTATGAACTTGCCTTACAACAAGTAGACAAAGGTCTTGCTGAATATGGAACTACCGTGTTAGTAGCTACAAAATCTGATTATGTAAACATGCTTTCTCTAAAAGGCTATCTACTAGAAAAATTAAATAGGAAAGAAGAAGCCTTACAAGTCTATCAAAAAACACTTACGCTACAAGAAATTCAACCAGAAATCTCCAAAGCAATAGCAGCAATGGGAAAGGGAATAGGCAACAACAATGGCAAAAGCACCGTAATTGTACAAAAAGAAATTATTCCAACAAATAGTGACAAAACGCCACCCAATATCAACATTACCTCTCCACTAGTAACCCGCGGATTAAAAGTGGTTCAGAAAAATAAAACCGTCAATGTAACTGGTAAGGCAACCGATGCTAGTGGTATTTATGAAGTAATGATCAATGGGATTGAAGCAAAGGTTGACCCTACAGGAAACTTTAGTGCTACTATACCACTAGCTGTAGGAGACAATACGTTGCTGGTATCCGCTACCGATACAAAAATGAACAGGGGTAGTTACAATTTTACAATCACTAGACAATCAACCGAAACTGTAAACCCAATAACTGTTGATACTGACATCATTCCAATTAATGCAGCAGAAATAAAACCTGATGGAAAATACTATGCACTGATTATTGGTATACAAGATTATAAAGATGAAACCATCAATGACCTAGACAGACCAGTTGCTGATGCTAATTCTTTGTATCAATTGTTGACTACCGATTATACTTTTGACAAACAAAACGTATCATTTTTAAAGAACCCTACCAGAGACCAATTGTTTGAATCCTTAGAATTGCTTTCTAAAAAAGTGAAGTCAATGGATAACCTACTCATTTTTTATGCAGGGCATGGTTATTGGGACGAAAACCGCAAACAAGGTTATTGGTTTCCTTCTGATGCACGTAGAATTAATCGATCTACCTGGCTCACAAATGCCGACTTAAAAGAATACATCAGCGCCATCAATTCAAAACATACATTGTTGATCTCCGATGCCTGTTTTTCTGGTGGCATCTTTAAAAGCAGGTCTGTAATGGCCGGTGCAAATAGGGCCATCAAAGAGCTATATGAAATGCCTAGTAGAAAAGCCATGACCAGCGGCACCTTAAAAGAAGTGCCCGACCAAAGTGTGTTCATTCAATATTTAGTGAAACGTTTACAACAAAATGCAGATAAGTTTTTATCCGCCGAACAACTATTCTCCAATTTGAGAACAGCCGTCATCAACAATAGCGCAAACGGACAAGTACCCCAGTTTGGTGAAATCAAAGAAGCCGGAGATGAAGGGGGCGATTTTATATTTATTAAAAGATAACATGGTATTAAAGAGCTTTTTTTTAGTGGTTGTTTCAATGGGGATTTTTATTACAGGGGTGTCTGGCAAAAATAAATCTACTACTCCCTCTTCTGAATATGATAAAGCCGAAAGACTTGCCATTGAAGCAAATAACTTGCTCAAAGCAGGCGAAGTAATAAAAGCAGACCAAGCTATTCGTGAATCTATTAAGTTGTATCCAACAAAACAGATTTATGATTATGCAAGAACGCTATGTGGTTTATCGGACAATAGAACCGCTAATACCATTATGAATTTGGCTTATCAACAATTATCATTACTCAAAAGTAAAACGATACTTCTTCTTGAGTCCATCCCATCAAAATACGAGAATGGGAAAATGGTTGCAGTGGTCAAAGAATATCCTTTAACAAGAGCTCAATTCCTTTTTGCATTTGATGCTTATAACGTTAACAAGGAATATGGTGATCGAACTAATATGATTAAAACAATAGAAGCCATACTTGCGCTAGATATTGAAAAACCTAAAAAAAAGGTAGGCCTTGATTTTGAGTCCTACCAGCAAGAAAGTTTTACATGGGAACTGCCAATGCTTAAAAGGGAGTACAGTAAAAGTATAAAAGCATTAAATGATAAAAGTATTACTAAATACTTTACGGAAGAAAGTAAAAGTGGAACACTTGCCTATGTGTACAATGAAGCAGGCGAATATGAAAATGCTTTGAAATACAGTAACAAATTAGGTGGGGTGTATACTTTTTCAAAGTATAATTTAAAGTTTATGATTTATGCAAAGATGGGAGTTAATGATTCCGCTATGCATTACTACCAATTGATGCAAGCAGAAAGTAAGAAAATTGGATTGACCTTTATACAAAATGATCAATTTTATTATTTATCACTTGTTGACTTAAACAAAAAAGAATATCAACATGCGCTTGTCAATTTAGATAGTACCATCAACCATCGTATTCAAGGAATGTCATCTGCTTTTGCAACGCTCTCTTTAGTTGACAAATGGAAAACCTATAAACTAATGGGAGACGCATATACAGGTTTACAACAATTTGAAAAAGCCCGTGATTGTTATAATATTTCACTTTTATCCTATCCTGATTTTGAACCATCTGTTACAGCCTTGGTTCAGCTAGAAACAAAAATAGCCAATGCTTCGGCAACGGATAAAATAGCACCTGTCATCAATCTTTTTGATCCTGCACCTAAAAGAGGACTAAAAGTGAGTACCTCATCTGCCAATGTTTTAATCAAAGGATTTGCACAAGACGCTTCAGGCATCAAAGAAGTAAGTATCAATGATAAAATTGTTTATTCTCAACAAGGAGGTGATTTCTGGGGCGAAATTCCATTAAATGAAGGATTGAATAAAGTGAGTATCACTGCTACTGATTTGATGGGTAATAAAGCTTTGCAGGTTTTTGAAGTGGAAAGGGTTATCATCAAAACTGTAGTTGCAATAAATAATGAACCCATTGTTCCTATTGTGGTTAAGACTGGAAAAAATGTTTGCTTACTGATTGGTGCTCAAAACTATGCTGACGCAAACATACCATCTCTCACCAACCCTGTTGCTGATGCAGTTCGATTAAAACTGATCCTTAAAAACAACTACAACTTTGCAGAAGAAAATATTATCACCCTTTTTAATCCCGCATTAAATGATGTTAAAAGGCAGCTCTTAGAATTGACCACACAATTACAACCAGAAGACAACCTACTCATTTTTTATGCAGGTCATGGTATCTGGGTAGACAAAGAGAAGAAAGGCTATTGGCTATTGACAGATGCCAAAAGAACAGATGTGAACAGTTGGCTCCCAAACAAAACCGTTCTTGACCTCATTGCAAAAATACCATCAAGGCATATGCTGTTGATTACAGATGCCTGTTTTTCTGGTTCTGTTTTTAAAACAAGGGGTATATCTGGAACTGTGCCTAAGGCAATTCAAGAGATGGATGAAAAAATCAGTCGCATTGCTATCACTTCCGGCAACGACACAGAAGTACCCGACGAATCAGTGTTCATGAAATACTTAGTGAAAGCGCTAAGTGAAAACAAAGAGAAATATTTGACTGCTCAAAAGATGTTCATCAATCAAATTCTAGAAGCAGTCATGACCGAAACAAAAACAGAACCTAGATATGGAACGCTGGAATTAGCAGGACATGTGGGTGGAGATTTCATATTTTCTAAAAAATAACAAATGAGGATTACGAAATGTTTGCAGTTATTTCTATTACTAATTTTCCCAATGGCTTCAATGGCGCAGTTAATGGGCAGGTCTGGAGCACAAGAGGCAGAAGCTGCTACTTTGTTTAAACAGGGTGAAAAACTATGGAAAAAAGAACAGTTTCAAGAAGCCGAAAAACTATACTTTAAAGCCAATGCAATTTCACCTAGCTGGTTACAGATGAATGAACTAGCAAAATATAAAATTGAAATAGCTGATATAAAAGGTGCAAACAGGGTATGGGATGAATCCATAAAATCACTGACAGGAAAAGAAAAAGGCAAAGATCAATACATGGCTTATTGGTTTAAACTCAGTGAAAATATTAATAGAGGTAGCTCAAAAGTTGCCATTGAAACAGCTATCAATCTTTTGAAATCGCCTCCAGAAGGGCAAACAGACATGTTCGGTTTCTGGCAAAGTCCAAGTATGGGTATGCATTTCAGTACTATTTCAGAAATGGCTTTCATGTTAGAAGACAGAAATAGTTTGTTAACCTTACAAACATTATTGAAGCCTTTAAAAAATACAAGCTATATAGATTTTTATATCAGCATTTATCTGAAAATGTTAGACCAGAAATATGATGAAGCAATTACTCTTGTTCTAAATGTAGAGGAAAAGGGAGCTGATTTTAAATCTTCAAAGGGTGTGGCAAGAATGTTACTCCCTTTGCTATATTCCTATAAAAATGATGTGGAGAATTCAGAAAAATGGATGAAAGAAAGTAAAAAGAATATTTTTGTAGGTGATGGCTGGTTTACTAATATTCAGGGTAGAAATTCTTTAAACCAAAAAAAATACAATGAGGCCATCAACTTTATAACACTAGCCATGAAGCCAAGAAGTTTTCTTGGACATTCTATAGAAAGACCCGGAAAATTTGTCAACTACACCTTACGTGCACAAGCCCAAGAAGGACTGAGAGATTTGAACAACGCTAAAAAAGACTATCTGGCAGCACTAGTTTATGAACCCGATTATGAACCAGCACTTGCGGGGCTTGCAAGATTAGAAGGTCGCGTAATTTCTGAAAGAAGAAAAGACAAAACGCCTCCAGAAATATTCATACTAGAACCCAATATGGTTTCGAGAGGGCTAAAAATTACCGCTTCTGGTTCCAACTATATGGTTAAAGGAATTGCCAAAGATTCATTTGGTATCAAATTGGTCACCATCAATGGCATGACTGTTTATTCAAAAGAAGACGGTAATTTCTGGGGCAATGTGAATCTGGTAAAAGGAGTAAATAAGATTACTGTTGAAGCAACAGACCTTGCTGGTAATCCTTCTAAAAAGGATTTTGAGATAGAACAAATAATCAATAGTACCACTCAAAATGAAATTGTTCCTGTAATAGGAAAAGAAGGAAAAAACTATGCAGTATTCATTGCTAGTCAGAATTATGACGACCCAACTATTCCCTCTCTAGAAAACCCTATTACAGATGCCGTGAAACTAAAATTGCTTTTGAAAAATAATTATAATTATAAAGACGAAAATATTATTTCCTTATTTAATCCTGAAATATCAGGCTTCAAACAGCAATTTCAAATATTATCTGAAACCATTCAACCAGAAGACAACCTAATCATCTTCTACGCAGGACATGGTATTTGGGTAGACAAAGAAAAGAAAGGTTATTGGCTGCTTACAGATGCAAAAAGAAATGATCCAAACACTTGGCTTCCCAATAAGGAGGTATTGACAATGATTTCAAACCTTTCATCCCGCCACACCCTCCTCATCACAGACGCCTGCTTTTCCGGATCCGTTTTCAAAACACGCAGCATCGGCGCTGATGCACCACCTGCTGTTAGAGAGATGAGTGAAAAGATCAGTCGCGTTGCCATCACTTCCGGTAATGATACCGAAGTGCCCGACCAATCAGTATTTATGAAATACCTCATCAAAGCACTCAATGAAAACAAAGAAAAATATTTGACCGCTCAGAAAATGTTTATCACACAAATCATTGAAGCTGTAATGACAGAATCAAAAACAGAACCAAGATATGGAACACTAGAATTGGCGGGACATGTGGGTGGAGATTTCATTTTTACTAAAAAATAAATTATGATGCGTCAAAATAAATCACACCTGTTTTTTGGTATATTCCTGATTCTCTTCTTGACTACACAGGTACATGCACAAATATTTTGGGATAATAAGTCACCAAAAGCTGACAATAAAACAGCACAAGAAGCAAAACGATTGTGGAAAGAGGGAAACATAAATGAAGCGGAGAAACTATATCGAAAAGCTTATGAAAATGGTGGATATACAGGTCATTTACATGATTTGGCCTATAAAAAAATGGAGATAGGTGATTTTAAAAATGCAAATGTATTATATGATACTATCATCACCGTTTTGAAAAGACAGTTAAAGGGCAGTACTGTGATGAATAATTTATACATCAATCAATTTTATTTTGAAAAGATTGAGAATAATTTCAAAAAGGGTGACCCAAATGAAGGATTGTCCACTTCTTTAGCATTCGTTAAAAGGATGGGAGAAAAAGTAGAAGCAACTGAAAGAATGTTTTTTCAACAAATGTATCTTTCCTCTTGTGAAACTGCTTATTTGACTGAAAACAAAATTGCCTTAGAAAACTTGAATGAGGATGCAAGTAAAATTAAAAATGGAGAATACGGTGTGCTTGTAAGTTTTGTGTATTTGTGTGTGTTAAACGGTGAATATGAAAAGGCAATTACTAAACTTTTATTTGTAACAGAAAATGGGGCTGATTTCACAAATTCTAAATTAACAGCAAGAACACTTTTACCATTAGTATATGCCAAAAAAGGTGATTATGATTTGGCTTTGGCAGCTATTGAAAAAGCGAAATCTAGTATATTAGTTGGAATTGAATATTATCAAGAATTATATGGTTATATCGCTTTGAAGAAATTAAACTTTCCCGAAGCAATTGAAAGATTTTCAAATGCTCTATTGGGCAAAAAGAATCTTTGGGCAAGGATCGAGCCTGTAGCAAAATTTAAATTATATAGCTATCGAGCGGAAGCGAATCTTGGAATGGGTAATTTATTATTGGCCAGAAAAGATTATGAATCCGCATTGATTTACAATCCAAATTATGTTCCAGCTATTCAAGGAATTTCAACATTAGAAGGAAAAATTATTTCAAATAGGGTTGCCGATAAAACACCTCCAATAATAACGGTTAGTGAGCCTGCTTTGAATAGAGGGTTGAAAATAACTTCTGTTGTGAAAGATATTATGGTTAAAGGTTTTGCTGCAGACCCTTCAGGTTTAAAATCTGTATCCATCAACGGTATTAAAGTCTATTCTAAAGAAGGGGGTGATTTTTGGGGCAGTCTGCCACTTATAGATGGTAACAATAAACTTACTATACAAGCAATTGACATGGCTGATAATATGGCCGAAAAGGTGTTTGAGATAGAAAAAACGAACCCTACTTCTACTATTACAAACAGTGACATCGTTCCTATTCAGGAAAAAATGGGTACGAATTATATTTTATTGATCGGCAGCCAAAATTATGCTGACGCATCTATTCCCTCCTTGGAGAATCCAATTTCAGATGCCATTAAATTGAAACTTGCTTTAAAGAGTAATTATAATTTTGAAGATGAAAATGTGCTGACTCTTTTCAATCCTACTGTTAATGATTTCAAGAAAAAGTTTATACAAATTTCTGAAACAATCCAACCAGAAGATAACCTGATCATTTTCTATGCGGGTCATGGTATCTGGAATGAAAAAGAAAAAAAAGGATATTGGTTGTTAAATGACGCAATAAGGGCTGATAAGAATACATGGCTACCCAATAAAGCTGTTTTAGACATGATAGCTGGAGTTTCCGCTCGCCACACCCTCCTCATCACAGACGCCTGCTTTTCCGGATCCGTTTTCAAAACACGCAGCATCGGCGCAGATGCACCTCCTGCAGTTAGAGAGATGAGTGAGAAGATTAGTCGAGTGGCAATTACATCAGGC
>JANOYH010000021.1:0-9683 GCA_031428775.1 Bacteroidota bacterium | reverse complement strand
GTCCCATTCCTGCCAAGCGCCTTTATACAACCAAATCCAACAGTCTTTGATCCATGGTTCGTTAGCGGCTTTTAGTCGGCGCAAGCTTTCAAAAACAATATCAAGACATACTTTATGGGTGCCATGCGGATCTGCTAGGTCGCCTGCACAAAAAATCTGATGAGGCTGTAATTTGCGTAATAATGCCATGGTATTTTCAATATCGGCCTCACCCATCGGGTTTTTGTAGATGGTACCCGTTTCATAGAAAGGCAGGTTTTGAAAATGTGCCCTGCTATCATCAGGTAAACCAACATACCTACAAGTAGCTTTTGCTTCACACCTACGAATCAATCCTTTAATTTCCCTGATTTCGGTTGTGTCAACTTGATTCTTTTGTTTGGTGGCTATATAATTTCTGGCTTCACTCAGAATACCTTTACTTTTTTGGTTGTCAATACCAAACATGTCTTCAAAGCCAACTGCGAAGTCAATAAAACGCGTTACAAATTCATCCGTAACGGCAATATTTCCGCTGGTTTGATAGGCAACATGTACTTCATGCCCTTGGTCGTGTAACCTCATAAAGGTTCCGCCCATACTGATGATATCGTCATCTGGATGGGGCGAAAAAATCAGACATCGCTTTGGGTGTGGTATGCTTCTTTCAGGATGCGTGGGTAGTACAACACCTGGTTTACCACCAGGCCATCCAGTAATGGTATCACGTAATAAATAAAACACTTGTAAATTGATTTCGTAAGCGTCACCAATTTCAACCAATAAATCAGATAACCCATTTTCATTGTAATCAATGGTATTTAAACTCAACACTGGTTTGCCCAATTTAAGGGCTAAATTGATAACAGCGCGCTTGATCATTTTTTCAGTCCAATAACATTCTCCTGTAAGCCAAGGAGATTTGAATCTGGTTAATTCTGAAGATGCAATTTCATCTAGGATGAAAGTACAGTTGGAGTGTTGTTGTAAAATACTAGCAGGGATTTGTTCCGTAACATTCCCTTCAACTGATTTAGCCACAATGACTGCCTTGGTACCCCAAGCCATTAACAAAATTCTTTTTGACTTCAAAATGGTACTGATGCCCATAGAAACCGCCAATCGTGGAACTTTAGAAATATTTTGGAACTCATAACTATTGGCCAGTCTTGTTCCGTTTTCAAGATTCACTATTCTTGTATTAGAGAAAATACTAGAACCTGGTTCATTGAATCCAATATGCCCATTGTTACCAATTCCCAACACTTGTAAATCAATACCCCCAGCGGCTTCAATTCTTTTTTCATATGCGTGACAGAAGTTTTTTACGTCTTCTTTTGAACCTGTGCCTGCAGGTAGGTTGATATTATCTACGGGGATGTCAACATGACTAAATAAGTGACGGTGCATAAAGCTCCAATAACTCTGATAAGCATCTTGATCAATAGGGTAGTACTCGTCTAGGTTAAATGAAATGACGTTGTGGAAACTTAGTCCTTCTTCTCTGTGTAATCTCACCAATTCTGCATACATAGAAATGGGCGAAGTGCCAGTAGCCAAACCCAAAACACAGCGTTCGTTGGAAGCCTGTTTTTTACGGATAAGGTCTGCAATTTCGTTTGCAACGTGAATAGATCCTTCTTGCGACGTAGGAAAAATTTCGACCGAAATTTTTTCGTATGAATCAACCATTGTATAAATATATTGTGTGTTTTTATAAAATAAAACAGCCATCCTATTTGTCAAGTAATTGTGCAGCTGGGTCTAACAGTGCATTACTATAATTCCATTTCCAAAAATCATATTTTTTAAACTGGATTTTCAAACGCTTCTCAAAACTAGCCCAGTCTTTGCTTTCTTTTGGGCTCCACAATACTTCGCTCAAAGCGGTCATTCTAGGGAAGATCATATATTCCACTTTTTTAGTGTTGGTGATGTATTCAGTCCAAAGATTTGCTTGTGCTCCAATCACATATTTTTCTTCATCTTTTGTTAATTCTTTTGGAATTGGTTCATAAGAATATACTTTTTTAACGGTAAGGTATCCACCAATGGTCACCGAATCTTCTTTTTTGGTCTGTGAATGGTCAAAATAAACAAAGGAGTTAGGTGTCATCACAACTTTGTGTTTTTCTTTAGCTGCAGCAATACCACCTTTTTCTCCGCGCCAACTCATTACCGATGCATTTGGCGCAAGACCACCTTCTAAAATTTCATCCCAACCAATGATTTGTCGACCTTTTCCATTCAAGTATTTTTCAATCCTTTGAATAAAATAACTTTGCAAACCATGTTCGTCTTTCAAATTATTTTTCTTAATTAAATCTTGACAGAAAGCAGATTTTTTCCAAGAATCTTTAGGGCATTCGTCTCCGCCTATATGAATATAAGTAGAAGGGAATAGTTCCATCACTTCATCTAATACATTTTGCAGAAATTCAAAAGTATATTCGGTAGGAGCAAATACGTCTTCAAAAACGCCCCATCCTTGTTGCACATGTTTGCCTGAACTGCTTCCATTCCAAGAAGTTTTTGCCGGATGTTTAGTAGATGAATCTGGGAAGCAACTAAGTTGCGGATAAGCAGCAATAGCGGCAGAAGCGTGACCGGGCATTTCAATTTCAGGAATCACCGTAATAAATCTATCAGCAGCATATTTCACTACTTCTTTAATTTCATTTTGTGTGTAGAATCCACCATAACGCGTACCCGTATTTCCTGTACCAGGATAACGACCAATGATAGTGCCATTGCGGTATCCACCCACTTCAGTTAATTTTGGATATTTTTTGATTTCAATGCGCCATCCTTGGTCTTCCGTTAAATGCCAATGAAGGGTATTCATTTTGTGCATAGCAATAAAATCGATGTATTTTTTAACATAGTCCACTGTATAAAAATGTCTAGCCACGTCAAGCATCATGCCTCTGTATGCAAAGCGGGGCTTGTCATCTACGGTAATAAAGGGAACTGCTAAAATGTTTGATTTAACGATAGGAAGCACTTGAATTAAAGTTTGAATACCATAGAAGTTACCTACAGCATCGCCACTAATTGAAACGCCTTCTTTATGAATGATCAGACGATAAGCTCCTGCTACGGGGCTCTCTATTTTTTCATATTTTAATACAATGTTATTGGTGTTTGAACCGGTCTTAACAATGTCTAATTTGAACCCAAAAAACTGTTGAAAATAATCGTTCAAAAATGCAGCAGATTTTTCAAAACCTTCCGCTTTCAATACAATTTTTGTAGAGGGTATGATGTTGAAATTTCCCGTTTCAACAGTCAATTTTTCGGGCTGTGGAATAATAGAAAATTCTTGTGCTTGAACTTTCAGTAATCCAATAATGATGCAAAAAGTGAGGGCAATTTTTTTCATGTAGCAATTTAATTTATAATGTGTGAGCCATTTCTATGGAAGTTAAAACTGTTTCGAAGGCTGAAAATAAAAAAGTTTCCCCGATTGGAGGAAACTTTTTTATTTTTTTTATTAAGTGGGTATAACTAAACTTTTGTCAGTTTAATCATATTGGTAGGCAAGTGTAAGTGTATGGGTGTACTTCCGGTATTTACCACTACGTCTCCTTCTTTCACAAAACCGCGTTCTTTTAGGATATTGATTTGGTCATTTACGATATCGTCTAGGCTTTCTTCTTCATCATAATAGAAAGCTCTAACGCCCCAGCTCAAACTCAGTTGATTCACCAGACTGCGTTCTTTGGTAAAGATAAATAGGGGTGAAGAAGGGCGATAGCTGCTCAACATAAATGCAGTATATCCACTCTGTGTCATTCCAATAAGTGCTTGTGCTTCAACGTCTTCTGCAATTTTACAAGCATTATAACAGATGGCATCGCTATGATATGAAGGAGAATGCGCCTGTGGTTTAAGATCGGCAGAACGATCGTATCGATATTCTTTTTTCTCAATTTCCATGATGATTTTGCGCATGGTTTGCACTACTAAAGCAGGGTGGTTACCCGCTGCAGTTTCACCACTCAACATAACAGCATCTGCTCCTTCAAGCACAGCATTAGCCACGTCTGTGATTTCAGAACGATTGGGTTTTACACGATCAATCATGCTTTCCATCATTTGAGTTGCCACAATTACGGGTTTAGCACGGTGTAGACATTTGCGAATCAATTCTTTTTGAATCAATGGAACTTGTTCAATTGGAAGTTCAACGCCTAAATCGCCTCGTGCAATCATGATACCATCACTTTCCAAAATAATATCACGGATATTAACCAGTGCTTCGGGTTTTTCAATTTTGGCAATAATCTTAGTCTTGCTTTTTTTCTCTTGTAATTTACTACGCAAGATTACCAAGTCTTTCACACTACGTACAAAGCTGAGGGCTACCCAATCGCATTCCTGTTCAATGATAAATTCCAAATCAATCAAATCTTTTTCAGTTAGTGCGGGTAGTGAAATTTTGGTATCAGGTAAGTTGATTCCTTTTTTAGAAGAAAGATTACCACCTAGCGTAACCAATACTTTTACATCGCCATTTTTTTCAATACCAACTACTTTCACTTCAAGTTTACCATCGTCAATCATGATCACATTACCCATTACCACATCGCCAGCAAGGTTAGGATAGGATACATAGATTTTCTCTAGGGTACCCACACATTTTTCATTGGTAAAAGTGAGGATATCACCGGCTTTTACATCCAGAGAATTGTTTTCAATATCGCCAACACGCAATTTTGGGCCTTGTAAATCGGCCAGTATAGAAATATTATAAGGTTCTGTTTTATTGATGTTTCTAATATGTTCAATGATGGCCAGTTTGTCTTCGTGATTGCCGTGTGAAAAGTTCAAACGAAACACATTCACACCAGATCTGCATAATTCAAGTAGCTGGTCGTACGAGTCACAAGCTGGACCAACCGTAGCAACAATCTTGGTGCGGTGGTTCACGTGTTCTATACCCGCTTGTTTATTCATTTCCCTATGCAGGTACTTGTCTAAGTTTTTTGACATAAATTGTTTATTAGTTTGGGTGATTTTATGTGGGGAATATTAACTGGCGAGGATCTTAACAATCTTCATCCATTCGTCTGAAATTCTTTGTTTTTCTTTAATGGCTTTATCTAATGGAGTAAAATGTACATTGTTGTTGACAATTCCAACCATAACATTAAACCTGCCTGCTATTAAGCTTTCCACTGCGTGATAACCCATATTGCTGGCAATTAATCTGTCGAGGCAAGATGGGGAACCACCACGTTGAATATGACCAAGGATACAAACGCGAATATCAGCTTGAGGGAGGCGCTCATGTATGATTTTGGCTACTTCATTGGCTCCTCCAAATTCATCTCCTTCTGCTACTACAATTAAATTAACCAGTTTTTTTCTCTTTTCTTTTTCAGTTAGAGAATCTACTAATTCTTCAATATCAGTTTTGGTTTCAGGAATCAAAATATTTTCTGCACCAGTAGCAATGCCACTATGTAATGCAATATAACCAGCGTCTCTGCCCATTACTTCTACCAGAAATAAGCGGTCGTGCGCATCCATGGTGTCTCTAATTTTGTCGATGGCTTCAACGGCTGTGTTTACCGCAGTATCAAATCCTATTGTAAAATCGCTACCAGCAATGTCTTTATCAATCGTTCCTGGGATGCCAATACAAGGCATGTCATATTCATTACTGAATCTTTGCGCGCCTCGAAAACTACCATCCCCTCCAATGATGACTAGCCCATTGATACCCCTTTTTTTAAGATTTTCATAGGCTTTTTTACGTCCTTCTGGCTCAAAAAATTCTTTACACCTGGCTGTTTTAAGAATGGTGCCTCCTCTTTGAATAATGTTGGCAACCGATCTAGAATCCATTTGAAAGATGTCATCTTCCACCATGCCACTATACCCGCGCATAATTCCAAAAACTTCCAATCCATGATAAATACTGGTTCTAACTACCGCTCTAACTGCCGCATTCATGCCCGGAGCATCTCCTCCTGAGGTAAGTACGCCAATCTTTGTGACTTTTTTAGTTGACATGTATATATAGAATTTTTTTTAATTCATTTTTTATAAGGACCTACTACAAACTAATTTGCTTTTTGTGTATCTCATACACAAGTTCCAAAAATAAGCATTTAAGCTTAAACCCCAAGTGTCTATCTAATTAGTAGGTTTTTAAAGGAAGAAACATTTCTGCAATCATACACCTGGCACTTCCTCCGCCATTTGATTCAATAGTTTTAATATCCGCATGGATGATTGTATTGAAGTTTTCTAAGGTTTGAATTTGTTCTTCGTCAAGACTATGAAAAGCTTGACTAGACATCACCAATAACTTTTCGCCCATTCTATTGTTGATTTGGAGCATATTTCCAGCAAAATGGTTCATTTGTTCCATAGAAATGGGAATTATCGATTTTTCAGTAGCCAGAATTTGTTCTTGTACCCATTGCTTTTCTATTTCATTAGGGATGGCGTCTAAACATATTAACACGAATCTATCAGCCACGCACATCATCACATTAGTATGATAGATGGGTTCACCATCATTGTCTATAGCGCTAAATACAACGGGTTGATAGCCCATTTCATCACAGAATTGTTGCAACACGTTTTCATTGGTGCGTTCCGATAAGCAAGCATAAGCCAAATGATGCGATCTATCTAAGACCATTGATCCTGTGCCTTCCAAAAAAATGTTTCTTTCTTCTTGGCCACTATAATCGATGGTATTGCCTATTTCAAATTTTTCATTGATAGCCGCAAAAACTGCGGGTTTTCTTTCTTGACGCCTATTCTCTGCATACATAGGATAAAGGCAAATGGTTCCATCTGAATGAAAAGAGATCCAGTTATTGGGGAAAATACTATCAGGGGTATAGGGATGTAAACTATCTTGTACAACCGTAACGTCAACCTGATAGTCTCTTAACAATTGTACTAAGCGATCAAATTCTGCCAATGCTTTTTCAGGAATATTTGGATCCGTACTTTTTATTTGAAAATGATTGTTCTCCGCAGTTTCCGCATTGAAATTAAAATGGGCGGGTCTAATCATTAATAGATGCGCAGTGTTTTGCATAAAATTTAGATTAATGGGTTACGCAACAAAGGCATACTCATACAATGAAATCCGCCTCTAGCTCTTGACAATTCAGCTGATGGCATCAAGATCATAGTGTCTTTCATGTTCTCAACTTGCATGGTCCCGGATTCTAGCGCTTCAATCAATTCTTTTGCGTGGATGATTTGAAAACCTGCTTCTTTGAAGGCTTCGGTAGTTTTATCGTTTCGATCGTATCCCAATACCACGCCTTCTTTCAGCGCCAATAAATTACAGGAATCGGTCCACTGTTCCCTTGCATTATAAGGGAACTCATTATTGCCAGAAAAAATAATTTTTACTTCTTCCTCACAGTGTAAATCATTTTTACTAATGTCTACTAAGAGGTCTTCAAGACTGTCGAAACTGATGGAGTGTTCCGGCGATTTTTTATGAAACTGTAAAATTTTTATTTTCTCGTCTTTTTTGATTTCTAAAATGCGTTCAATCGCATTCTCATCTTCATGTTTTACCGATTTTCTAGAAAAATTCCCCAGCATTACCCACACATTTCTTTTTACTTGGGTAAACACGGTATCGATGTGCATATAATCTCTTTTTTTAGGGATTTTTACAATCGTTACTTTTTCAACCACATTTTTTTCAAACAAAATATTGGTCACGCGTACTGCCGCTTCAGATGAAGTTCTTTCACTCACGCCTACTAATAAGTGTGACGCACTAACGACCATAATGTCACCGCCTTCTAATGTTATTTTTCTATCATCATCTTCTTTGGGCATTAAAAAACTATGATGCGAGTCAGATAATTCAATGATATTGTTGCGGTATTCGGCAAATAATGGATGGTTAAAGAATATATATTTTGCCAATAACGCTTCTCTTGTTCTTGCTTTTTTTGCTGGCTTGTTGAGAAGGATATATTGGTTGATGGTGATACCAATATCTCTCGTGAAAATGAAATTAGGAATTGGCGCAAAAAGGAGTTCCTTGTATTTGTCGCTTCCAGAAATAAAAGTTTTTGCAAGTTCTACCGCACTATATTCCAACAATTCTTTTTGCAATTGATAAGAGCAACTTTCAATAGCACAAACCGATGCCACCAATTTTGATTTGATGTCAACATCTTCCAAAACCTGCGCCAAAAGCCATTGTAATTCAATCACATTTTCTGATGCAAAAAAATCGGGGTGTTCCGGTTTATAAAAATTACGGTCATTTATTTCTGCATCTACTGCTGCTAACTTTCCCTTTATTTTTTTAGGGTCTAAGAAATACAGTAGGATCTTGGTATAATAATCGTATTCGTTTCTTCTAATCGTAGCTAAGTGTACAATGTCTTCAAACAACCAATCCTGGGCTTTTGAAGGAACTACTTTGCCCAAACCACTGTCTGGACTATGAACTAATAAGCGTTTTAATGTGCCAACTTCTGAGGTAACAGACAATTGTTTCGACATACAATCTTGCATAGGTGACATGCAATTTATGGTTTTCTTTTTAATGGGTCAATTCCTTTCAGTGTGCCAATGGACCCTAAAGGAATAAAGCGCATGAAAAGGTCTTCGCTATACCATTTTTCTGACCTAGTTTTTTGAATCACCGTTTTGTGTTCTTTCATTTTATACGCAAAGTTTTTCATGTCTTCTTTGCTTTCCCAAATACTAAAAGTGGCCTGTTTAACCCAAGGTATTTCTCCTATTCCATAAGTTCCCATCAAACCAATTGAGCCCGACATTTTGTTAGCTACTGCGCCTACATTGGACCAGAAACTTGTTAGTTTACTTAGTTTGATAGTTGCCCTTGTTAGAACAGCAATGCGTCCTTCATAATGGCTATTATTGGGTGTTTGTCCAAATGGTTGTTTGCCATCCCAATAACCATGTCCTTCAATTGGATCTAAAAGAACTGTCCATACCTCGCAGTGAAATAATTGCCACCATCCTGCAATCCATTTACCATATCGGAGTGAGACGAATGATGCATTGCTTGATTTCAGACCATTGGTAGTAGCACTGGTTGCAAGGCAAGATTCCAGTTCATTGTTTGCAACGGATGGTTCAATTGATTCAACAGTTAGGATAGCCCATTGTAAAAAGTCGGGTCTTTTATCAAAACCACCATTTTTACCCGAGCCCATTAATTTCCAAAAACTGATTTTTTTGTTCAGGTATAAGGGTAATCGGAAGACAGCCATAGAAAGAAATCCTCCCCATCCAAACCATTTTGGATATCGTACTAATGTGAGTGTGCAAATCATGGTTGAAAATACATGCTTTGATTTGTTTAATTTGCTTAAGTATGAAACAACTTGTTATTAACATCCACCAGCTTGTAAATGTTCGTTCAAACAATCAATTGCTTCGGGGACCAGCACTTGCGGATTTGCCTTGTTTGGAAAAAGCGTATCTAGAAATTGAAGCTGGTATCATTGTTGGTTATGGTTTGATGCAGGAATTAATATTATCAGAGGCAGATTCTTATGAAAAGGAACTCGGTTCATCAGAAAAGGGAAGTGTTTCACATAAAGGGGAATCTGTTTCCCTTATTGATGCTGCAGGTGCTACGGTTTTGCCTTCTTGGTGCGATAGCCATACACACTTGGTTTTTGCTGCTAGTAGAGAGAGTGAATTTGTTGACAAAATTAAAGGCTTGA
>JANOYH010000020.1:0-1702 GCA_031428775.1 Bacteroidota bacterium | reverse complement strand
GATTGCACACGCTCAACATCTTTATTTAGTTTTTCTTTTATGTTTATGAATTTTTAGTGTCCAAAGTAACGAATTTGTTTCTATTGCTTTTTTTTGGGTTGATAAATTTTGCTCTTTTCATTTTGTCGTTGCGTTGGTTTCGTTTTGTATTGGTGGTAACGTTACGGCTTAGCGAAGGTTTGGAATTTGAAACTCGTCTGACCAGTGGCAATGACTATTTAAAACGTGATTATTAAATTTATCGAAAAGTTTCTTAGAAAGAGTCCAGCCCCCAACCAAAGCTTATAGCGAACTGCTGCTGAAGTTACGATGTCCTGCCAAACTTTTGCAAAACCGATGTTGTGCGTTCGTGCTGTCGCATGAAATAAATTAGTCTATTGAAAACTATAAATATGCTACTTCTTAATTTCAACTCTTATAAGTCGCATTGTTATTGTCTTACTAAGATTTTCAACTGAATGTGGTGCTTCTGGGTTCTTCCACTTTGTCAATGGATATTTAAGTGCTGAGGGCAATTTGCGTGTATCAAATATTACATTTCCTTCGCCATCACGGTCTATAAAATCTCCAGCTTCCATTATATATAATACACTTCGATATTGATGATGATGAACTGCTTCTTTTTCACCAGGTAAAACTGTAACTTCTAGTACTCTAACACTGTCATTCTCCAACAATATTTTATGATTTTTCTTTCCTGATATTACTGCGTCTTGGTCTTTTGGCCAGTCAGCAGGATTGCCAGTCTTATACAATAATGATTGTGCAGACTTTTTGTTTCCGTCTGTCTGACCATAAGAATTAGTTGCGGTAAAAAATGTCAAGCAGATTATTGCAACTAACATTTGAAGTTTGGTTTTTGATTTCATTCCGTTTATTTTTTTATTGAAGCAATGCCTACTCTAGTCGGTTTTCGGCTTCCCCGTTTTATTGTCAAATTGATTTTATAAGTTAGATTTAAGTATAGTGTCTCACATAGCATGACGCAAAACGTCCCACGCATTGAAGCAGTTGGGTAATAGATTTACCGCTGCTGGGACTGGCGCTATATGAAGTTACAAAAGATTAGAATATGATTTACGGCTGGGATTTATCGTGACAAGCTGAGAACTGATGTTGGGATTTGTAATTGGCTGATGAGCTATACTTAAGCACCAATTGATTCAATGCTGTGTTAGCGGAATATGCCTAATGAGCTAAAGCTGTAGAGCTAACTTTAAACTATTATTAAGAGATGCTGTTTCTAATAAGTCGAGTTTGCCAAGTAAGCCTTTAGCTAAAGTTTTATCAAGTGTTGCAATTTTATTGATGCGAATAAGAGAGATTTTCCTTAGTCCGTTTGTAGTTGTAGGTTTAATTAACAAGTCATTATTTTCTTGCCATTGAGTTTGAGTTGTAATAAAACAAACTGTGAGATCATCAGGTGAATCTATTAATACAACAGCCGGCCTAAGTTTAGTACCGCTTAGATCTGTAAAAGGAAAAGTAATGAGTACAATATCACCTTTTGCCATTGTAAACTTCTTTTAAATCTGCAACAGTATATAATTCTTCTTCAGATTCAAGGAAGGCAAAAGTTTTACTATCAGTGATTATTTGTTGAATAGCATCTGTAAGTTTTTGATCTTCGTATTTTTTAATTACAAAATCCGCGAAATCAGAAATTTCTTCTGCTTTATTTTCAGGAAGCAGACTGATTGCT
>JANOYH010000019.1:0-3693 GCA_031428775.1 Bacteroidota bacterium | reverse complement strand
ACTAGGTTTAAGTCGGATCTTTTTTGCAAGGTCTAAATTGCCTGTAAACACATATCCCAAATAGCCTTTGCACTTATTTTTGAGAAAGTCTCCTATTCTTGCATAGGTAGCATTCAACTCTATTTCATCGCCCAGTCTTTCGCCATATTCCGGATTGAACATAATTACAGTTCCTGCTATTTCGGGCAGTTCTGTAGATTCAAAATCACAGACCTGAAACTCAATCAAATCAACTACTCCAGCAGTTGTTGCATTCATTTTTGCAATGGATATGGCCGTATCACTAATATCTGAAGCAATGATCTTAAAAGAGTCCCCTGAAATTATTTTTTCGTCTAAAAGTTCACGTTCCTTAGTATAGATGTTTGCGTCATAGCCTTTCAAATGCATGAATGCATAATTGGTTCTAAGCAAACCAGGCGTTCTATTGGTGGCTATTAATGCAGCTTCGATGGCTAGTGTTCCAGAACCACACATGGGATTGACAAAAGGCTGTTTTTTATCCCACTTTGTAGAAAGAATCGTAGCAGCTGCTAAAGCTTCTAACATTGGTGCCTTACCTGGAAGTTTGCGATAGCCATGTTTTGCCAAGGTTTCGCCAGAAGTGTCTAAAAATATTTCCGCTTCCTCGTGTTTCCAAAACAAGTAAACCACGGCTCCTTTCAACTCAGAACCAGTTGATGGACGTTGTTCAGTAGTCTCGCGCATACGGTCTACAATGGCGTCTTTTACCCTTAAATTGGCAAATAAATTGGTTTGGATGGTAGTATGGAATACATTGCTGGTAACAGAAAAATAGCCGTCAGCTTCCAACATTTGTTCCCAAGGTATGGTAACTAAGTTTCGATAGAGTTCATTGGGGTCATTACAAATAAAAGCTTTCAATGAAAACATGACCTGACTAGCTGTTCTGAGGTTTAAATTCAGTCGAATGCAATCTTCCATAGTACCCGATAGCTCTACTCCTGTTTGAAAAACTCGAATATTGCTATAACCTAGTGCTTCCACTTCTTTAGAAAGGGCTGACGATAACCACTTATGACAGGTGATGATGATTTTACTATTACTACTGAATACTTGCATCATACAAAATTAAGGCAATCTATCAATTACCCACAGAATCTGAATTGAACAAACAAATAATAGTTTAATTTAAAGGCATTAAAAATCTCACGTAAATTCAACTTATGTTAATCTATAAACCGTTTGTTCATAAACTAAGGCTATTCCCAATAATATGGTTGAATCCATTTGAACAGTTCAAACACCTCCTTTCAATTAAATGGTTGTGTTTGTTGTTGATTTCCATTGGATATCAGTCAAACGCGCAAGACCTAACCATTGAACCCGTATCCAATTATAAAGCCGATGGCACGATTAATATTTATGGAAGGGGAAACCTCACCCCAAAAATTCCATATGAAAATATTACAGGCAATGCCTTTTGGCAAACAGAATGGCAAACTGCTACCCTTTTTGGAAGAAATTCAAAAGAACGTTGGGAGCAAGTAGTGAAATTAAATATGGCTACCAATGAAATCTATTTTAAAGACAAAAAAGGAGAAGAACAGGTAGTCAATGCTGGCTATGTTAAACAGGTTCTTTTTCATGAACCCAATGATCCAGCTAAAATAACAGCGGTTTTCTTAAATGAAGTACAAGAACCTTATGTAATCAAAGAAAAACTAGCCGCATTATTGCAAGTGTTGAATAAAGGCAAGTACCAATTATTGAAACAAGACAGCAGAAAATTGATGGAAGGTGATTCCTTATTTGGCACCTTAAAACGTTACTATTTTAAATATGAGACCAAATATTTTATTGCCAATAATTATGTGATCAACCCAATTAAAAAATTGACAAAAGAAAATGTATTAGAGTTTGCTCCTACAGTTGCTGCATTACAAACATGGCTTACACAAAACAAAATCGACTTTAAAAAAGAATCCGATGTCATTCAATATTTGAAAATTTTGAATGATACCATGACCACCCAATAAATGCAATAATTATTTATGGATAAAAGACATTTTTTAAAAGGCATTGCCCTTGCAGGTTTCGGCATTCCTTTACAAGCGAGTGGATTGGCACAATGGATCAGCAAATCCAACCACCTATTGCCGAATGAGCTGGCAGATGACGAAATTTTTTGGGAAGGAATTAGAAAATATTATCGACTAAAGCCAGACTACATCAACTTAGAAAATGGGTATTATAATATCCTTCCTTCACCCATTCTGGATAGCTATTTAGCGCATATCAAAGAAGTGAATTACCAAGGATCCTATTATATGCGTACGGTTCAATTTAACAACAAGAAAAGAGTGGCAGCAAAATTGGCCGCCACTTTAGGTTGTAGTGCAGAAGAATTGATCATTACTAGAAATACGACCGAATCGCTAGACATGATAATTGGGGGCATTCACTGGCAAGCAGGTGATGAAGCCATTATGGTGGAACAAGACTATGGTGCCATGCTAGAAATGTTCAAACAGGTGGCAAGAAGACATGGAGTGGTGAATAAAATATTGTCGCTTCCCATAGACCCCAAATCCGACGAAGAAATTGTGCAATTCTATGCATCCGCAATCACACCAAAAACGAGGCTGATCATGGTATCGCACATGGTGAATATCACGGGACATATTTTGCCCATTCAAAAAATCTGTACCATGGCTCACGCAAAAGGCGTAGAAGTAATGGTTGATGGAGCACATGCCATTGCACATATTGATTTTAAACTGAGCGACCTCAACTGCGATTATTATGGCGCCAGTTTACACAAATGGTTGTGCGTTCCACTAGGTGCAGGAATACTTTATGTAAAGCAAGGAAAAGCCCATCAAGTGTGGCCATTATTAGCCGAAGGCGATAGGGAAGAAAACGACATCACTAGATTGAACCATATAGGTACCCATCCGGTTCATACAGATCTTGCCATAGAAAATGCAATTGATTTTTATCAATCCTTGGGTGCGGCAAAAAAAGAAAGCCGACTTCGTTATTTACAACAATATTGGAGCAATCAAGTGCGGGGCATAGGTAATATTGAATTCTTCACACCAACAGATCCCAAAAGGTCTTGTGCTATTGCTAATGTTGGTATCAAGGGAATGAAACCTGCTTTAATGGCAGAAACCTTGTTAAAAAAGTACAGCATATATACTGTAGCAATTGACGGTGCCAATGTGCATGGATGTAGAATTACGCCAAACATATTTACTAGCACAACAGAATTGGATGTATTTGTAAAAGCACTAAAAGAGATGGGTGGTGCTATAAAATAACGTCTTCCGGATTAATGGAAGACGTTTTCATTTGGGTACAAACAAAATAACCAACATTGGGGGTATGATTACTAAAAATTATCGTCGGAATCAATCTCAACACCAGCTTTTTTAGGTTGGTGCAAATAGTACATTACTATTCCAAAAACAATGATGAAACCATAAATGTCAAGTGCCATAGTATCTTTTTTTATTTTTTTATTTAATTGCTTTCAACACTGTAAAAGTGCTGAATCTATTATCCCACAGAAATACCAACTTCCCTGTATTTTTGAGTTATACACAAGATTTTTTAGTAATGAGGATAACTAAAAATATAAGTTGAAAGTCAAAAGTATCCAGTCGAAATAAAAATAAAATACAGCAGATAATAGATAAAAAAAGCTGCTCAATTGAGCAGCTTTTT
>JANOYH010000018.1:0-4257 GCA_031428775.1 Bacteroidota bacterium | reverse complement strand
CCACAAATAAAACGAACACTGCTCATACCATAGCCATGTGTATCGATGGCTTTGTGTGCAGCTTCAATCACTTTGGGATGAGAGGATAGTCCGAGGTAATTATTCGCACAAAAATTTAATACTGTTTTCCCATTGACTACTATTTCAGGACCTTGTTCACTAGTGATGATGCGTTCTTTTTTAAAAAGTCCGGCATTGTCAATTTCTGCAAGTTCTGCTGTAATACGTGCTTCAAAATGGTTGTTCATCTGGTGGGTTATTTTGGGCTTCAAAGTTAAGGTAGTAACTGACATTCCGGTCAAAAAAACAAACGGTTGTTTTGTTTATGTATTTACCTTTGCAAAATGAGGATTATTATCATAGCTTGTATATTATTTATTCAACTTACAGCTTGTAGTAAATCTCAAGCACCTGTTGACACACCTGTTGTTATCACTCCTGTAATAATTACCCCAAATCCTAACTTTATTAGAGGAGTGGACCTTTCTTTTACAACAGAAATTGTGGGTGCAGGCACTAAATTTTATCACAATAACCAACAAATTGAATTGTTGCAGTTTTGTGCCGAAAAAGGTATCAATACCGTAAGACTACGTTTGTGGCATGCTCCATTAGATAGTCGTTCTAGTTTAACCGAAGTAGTGGCATTTTCTAAAACAATTGTTGCAAAGGGTCTTAGTATTTGGCTCGACATTCATTATTCTGATACTTGGGCAGACCCTGCCAATCAGACCAAACCAGCTGCATGGAAAAATGCCAGCATATTGATTTTGAAAGACAGTGTTTACCAATATACATCCAAGGTATTAGCTGCATTTAAAACTGCTGGTGTAGGTTTAAAAATTGTACAAGTGGGTAATGAAACCAATGGTGGTTTTTTATGGAACGAAGGCAGGGTTGGAGGCAGCTATGACGTTAATTGGGGCAACTATGCTTTATTATTGAAAGAGGGTTTACGTGCAGTAAAAGACGCTGATACCAATACTAAGACTATGGTGCATTTTGCAGGAATGGACGGCTCTGAATGGTTTTTTAATAACCTGAATACACAAGGAGTAAACTTTGATTATATAGGTCTCTCCTATTATCCAATCTGGCATGGAAAAAGCTTAGACGCAGTTAGTACACAAATGAACAGCTTGGTCAGCAAATATCAAAAGCCAGTTGTAATAGCTGAAACTTCATATCCATTTACATTGGGCTGGAATGATTATACGAATAATGTAGTTGGACTCAATAGCCAAATTATTTCCGATTACCCTGCAACGCCAGAAGGACAAAATGCGTATACCAAGGCATTGATTGATTTAATCAAAAAAATGCCCAATCAACAAGGCATGGGACTCTGTTGGTGGGCTCCTGAATGGGTTGCTTTTAGAGGACCTACTGCAAATAATGGATCATCTATGGAAAACCTCACATTGTTCGATTTTACCAATAACGCTTTGCCTGCCTTGAATAGTTTGGGTGCTTATTAATTTATTCTAATCAGTTGATAGGATACATAAAAATGCCACTTTTAAAAGCGGCATTTTTGGAATACTTGGTGAATTATTTTTTGCCTTTGATAGGAAATTTATAGAACATATTTGGCAAAGCAACCATTACCGTTTCTTTTAAGTCGGTCACATCTGCCTCCGCTTTTCTAGAAGTTGCCGTACTTCTCCAAATAACTTCATTTGATGCGCGGTCTATCATATCAATGACCATAGTGCCATTTCTAAAAGTCCCTAATTGCGCATTCCCAATATAGACTTCTGGCCGATTGTCGGAGCTGAAATAATAGATTTTTGATTGATTAGGCGTGTTCAATGTTTCAATATAAGGACTATAGGAAATTTGTTGTTCACGTTGTGTTTCATATTCTTTTTTCATCACCAAGGTATATCTGTATAAACAGTCGGGGTTTATTGTATCATAAACCAATCCTTTGCTTCCGATGGTGCGAAATGCTTCTTCAGTAAGTGCTGCCACCAGTAGTTTTCTGTCGATTATTTTGGAATAGGCGGTATCTTTTGTTGGCAAGAAAGCTTAGGTCTTGTACTTTGTAAAGTCAACCCCATTCTTTGCTTCTGAGCTATACATTTGAGGGCCCGGTGAACAGTCCGCAAACAAAATTGCCACAATCAGGCTATAAATTGCTATTGATTTTTTCATGCCGCAAAATACAAATGAATCCCGAATAAATAAAAGCAGTTTATTATTCTGTGATAAATCTATATCCTACGCCTTTAATAGTTAGGATTTCCAATTTGGGATCGTCTTTGAGATAACTGCGTATTTTAGTGATGTACACGTCTAGATTACGACTATTAAAAAAGCTGTCGTTCCCCCATATATGATTCAGCAATTCTCTACGGTCAATAATTGAATTACTATTCAAATACAAGTATTTGATCAACTCACTTTCGCGATAAGAAAGTTTTTTTTCAAGTATCCCTTTTTTTAATATTTGTTTGTTTACATGAAATTCAAAAATCCCTAATGTGATGGTCTCGCCAGTCAATGCAAGCGGCACTTCTTTTTTTACCCTAAGGGCATTTTCAATTCTTACAATCAATTCTTCCATACTAAATGGCTTTCGGATATAGTCGTTACCGCCTACTTTAAAACCATAGACCAAATCGTCTGTCTGCGTTTTTGCGGTTAAAAAAAGTATGGGAATATCTGCATCGATTTTGCGGATGTCTTCCGCAATTTCAAATCCACTTCTATTGGGTAACATCACGTCTAACACACAAATATCCGGTTGTTCGTCTTCAAAACTGCGCAATACGTCTACCCCATCCGTTTCCATCACCACTTCAAAACCGCGACTTTCTAGTGTTTCCTTCACAATTTTTCCTAGAAACACTTCGTCTTCTACATATAATATTTTGATACTCATGTGCTGGGAAGTTTAATAATGAAAGTAGCACCTTGTGCTGCTTTTGTTTCAACGGAAATGGTTCCGCCATGCTTCTGAACAACTTGAGCAGCATAGCTAAGTCCAAGACCGTATCCTTTAATGTTGTGGTGATCGCCAGAAGGCACTCTGAAGAATTTTTCAAATATTTTTGTTGCATATTCCTGAGAAATCCCTATTCCATTGTCTTGTACCCTTAAGATGAATTCATTGGGCAATGATGCTAGATCTACTTTTATATCGGGCTTTCCTTTACTATACTTTAGTGCATTGTCTAATAAATTATAGATCACGCTGGTTAAATGAAGTCGATCAGCATAGATGTCAAAAGGTTCACCTGCAGTTTTGAAATTAATACTTGCTTTGTTTTTTTCAAATTGCAAACGCATACTTAGCATTACTTCTGAAATTAATTCCTTTAAGTTAAACTGTTCTTTCTGCAATTCAATGTCTTTGCTTTCAAACATTGAAAGTTTCAAAACCTTGTCAACCAACAAGCTCAATCTTTGCAATTCAGCTGCAGATATATCTAAGTATTCTTTGGTACGTGCTGGACTATCCAAGGCATTGAAATTGCGCAATGCTTCAATAGCCACATTTACTGTAGCTATTGGTGTTTTTAATTCGTGAGTGATATTACTAATGAAATCGTTTTTCATAGCTCCCAGTTTACGTTGTGCCAATAAGTTTCTATATAGAAACATAAAGGTTAATAAAGTAAACGCCACAAGAAATAAGGACAATAATACTTGGGGGGCAATTTTCCGCAAGAGGAATGCGGTTGGCGCATCAAAGCTAGCCTGATAGGCATTCTTACTCAAAAAACCGATAGGCACTTTGGAAGTGCTAAATTCTTCGCCTGCAATTTTATCTGGCCTAAAAAGACTATCTCTCTTAATGGTAAAATTCGCTTGAATACCGGTGCCCACCAATGCCTTTTTATAGGCCGAATCTATTTGTAGAATTGAAATGGTATCGTTCAGTGTTCTGGATTTTACCAATATATTTTGTGTCATTTCGCGCACCTTTTTTGAAGCAGGTTTATGGGGAATGGGCAATTCCTTAATATGAATTTCCATATTATCATCTGGCATTTCAATAGTGCGATTATTGAATCTTTTGTTTGCCATTTCTGTTCTTGCCATTTTTAAGCCATGTTGAATCAATCGGGTGATATTAATATTGCCCGATTGAACACCTTGTATTCCAATTGATTTAAGGGAATCCAATTCCTTATTGAAAACAATTACAGGATGTTCCTGTTTTGATGAATCTGATTGATCAGCGTCTTCATCCGTTTCAAAATTAAAGTCATTCCCATTCATAGAAATAACCATTTTGTTGTTTTTATT
>JANOYH010000017.1:0-11075 GCA_031428775.1 Bacteroidota bacterium | reverse complement strand
AGGGAGGAGGTTTGTTTCAATATTGATTAATGATGCGCCAAAAATATTATTGGTTTTAACTGATCCAGATAGGATATCAATCATGTTTGGGGTGAGTTTTATCTCTACTTGTTTTTCAATTAAGAGGTTTATTAAGGACTCTGCAAGTTGGTATTGCGTTTTATTGAGTGCTATGATTACTTGATCAACTTGATAGGAATCAATAATAACTAGTAAGGAATCGGTGTTTCCCAAACAAGTCAGCCATTTACTCAATCCATTTTTTGAGTCCTCTGGTGTTTGAAGGAATCCAATTGGTTTAAATCCGAGGTAGCTAAAGTTTTTTATAAGTTCTTTGTAACAGTTAACAGCCATCGAGTTATTTCCAATGATCAAAGTATTGAAATATACTTTTTGTTGAATGATGTCACTTTTAGCTTTTTCTAGTAATAATGCCCTTCCAAAATAGACTAGTGCAAACTGTATCAGTAAATAAATACTCCAACTTTTTATTTCGCTAGGAATGATTCCAAGAAGCAGCAAAAGGGAAACACCTAAGCAACTATGAATAATGGTATCAGTAAGTTCGTTTAGGCGTGATTTCTGGTAAATAGAGGCTTGATAACTTCCTAAAAGGAGGTACCAAAGTACCCATATAAAGGGAAAAATTAAGATTGATTTGGAAGAAAAGGTAACAAAAGAAAAAAAGTTGGATGTCCATCCAAATTGTGGGAATAGGATGCTGCTGAAAAACAAGCATCCTATCAGCGAAAAAAGATAATCGCTTATTGCATATTGGTAACTATTCTTTAATTTTTTAGGCATGCCATTTAAACCAAAATACTGGTACTATTTATTTTTTCCAGAATCTTATGAGCTACTTCCATCGCCAAAAATCCGTCCAATTCGCTTACAACTGTAGGGGTATTGTTCAAAATAGCCGAAACAAAAGATTCTAGCTCAAGTTTGATTGCATTCTGAGGTGCAATAATGGGATTGGCAATGGCGATTGTTTTTTTGCCATTATGTGTTTCTATATCAAATGAGAATACGTTTTGATCTTCAGGCTGTTTTAGTTTAATAATTTCGGTCTTCTTTTCTAAAAAGTCGATTCCAATATACGAGTTGGTCTGGAATAGTCTGATTTTGCGCATTTTCTTCATACTAATTCTACTGCTGGTGAGGTTAGCCACGCAGCCATTGTTGAATTCAATACGAACATTGGCAATATCAGGGGTGTCTGTCATAACTGCAACACCACTTGCTGAAATATGTTTGACATCACTTTTAACCAAACTCAAAATGATATCAATATCGTGTATCATGAGGTCAAGTATAACGCTAACCTCAGTACCCCTTGGATTGAATTGAGCTAAACGGTGCACTTCAATAAACATGGGATTTAAGGTCAAATCTTTAAGTGCAAGAAATGCAGGGTTAAACCTTTCCACATGTCCCACTTGCATTTTTACATTTGCTTCCCTGACCATGTTTACAATGTCTCTTCCCTCCTGTATGGTATGAGCCAATGGTTTTTCCACAAAAACGTGCTTCCCTTTTCGTATAGCCTGCATACAAATCTTAAAATGATGGTCAGTAGGTGTAATTACGTCGATGATGTCACAGGCATCCATCAACTTTTCTTCATCCATAAACCTTTTCAATCCATATTGTTCTATTACCTGTTGGGCATTTTCATTATTGGGATCGAAAAATCCGACCAATTTTACCCCTTCAATTTCTTTCCAATTGTTCAGATGGAATTTCCCCAGGTGGCCAACGCCAAAAACACCCACTTTAAGCATAATTTAACTATTTGAATATTGGCAAAGGTAGTTATTCAAAAAGGTACAAAGATTACTGTTTTGAAGTTGTGGAAAGTTTGATTTATCAACCCGGAAAAGCACAAAAGAGGTAATTGAATCAATTTTCCAAATATTGAAATATTCCCAAAGTGGTTCAGGAAATTAAAATCCTTCTAAGTATGAATCTTTTTTTAATTTTACTCCTACTGGTTATCAATTTATTAAAAATGTTTTTTTTATCGTTTTCAATTAGTCTTTAATATGAAATAGTTGCCTTTATTGAAAATCTACCATTTAACGCATGATCCAAAATGGTTATTTGTTTCATAAATAAAAAAAGTATGTACGGAATTGTAAATAAGTCAATTGAAGAACTAATAACCAGTCAATTTGGTATAGAAGTATGGAAAGAGGTTAAGAAAAAAAGCGGTGTTACAATTGACTATTTTTTAAGTAATGAAGCGTACGATGATTCAATCACATACCAATTAGCCACTGCAGCATCCGAAATACTCAAAATAACAGTGGGTGAAGTATTAATAGTTTTTGGTGAATGGTGGATATTGGATACTTGCAATAAAAAATACAGAGGCATGATGGCTTCTGCTGGGGATACGCTAGGAATGTTTTTATTGAACCTGCCAAGGTTTCACGACAGAACGCAGTTAATGTACCCAAAGTTAACTCCTCCTGAGTTTAGAGTGGAACAAATAGAGAAAAATAGGATGCATGTATCTTATATTTCAAAAAGGCCTGGTTTGCAAGAATTTGTACGAGGTCTTTTACAAGGTCTTGGGAAATTATTCCAGGAAAGCACTGCAATACAATTGATCAAGAGTAGAGAAGTGGGTGATGAATATGAAATATTTGAAGTGAGTTGGTAATAAAATATAAAATAATTGAAACAATTTTCATTCGATATTGATCAATGGAATCGCCTTTTCCCTTTTTTCATTTTACTGAATAGGGAAATGGAGATAGTGAATTATGGTAAATCATTGGAGAAAATTTGTCCAGAAGCTAGGGGAGGGATATTTACAGATTTTTTTACCATACATCGACCAACCATCATCAAACCCTGTTTTTCAGCAATAAAAGCACTTCAAAATGGAATGTTTTTTTTGAACGGGGTAAATGCATCTCAAACATATTCGATTAATTTAAGGGGACAATTTGAATTTCTGGATGCGGGAAATTCTTTAATTTTTTTGGGATCTCCTTGGTTTGTTAAACTAGATGAAGTTTCAGAGAAAAAGTTAACGCTAAATGATTTCGCTATACACGACGCGTCCATTGATCTGTTGCATGTATTAGAGACTAAAGAGATTGCAGAAAAAGATAATCAAGAATTATTAGCAAAGATTAATTCCGAGCGAAATCAATACAAACATTTTGCCCTAATTACAGAAGGTACCATTAATGGGGGGGTAATTACCGATGCCCAGGGGAAAATCATTTGGGTAAACAATGCTTTTGAGAAAATAACAGGATATACTTTAGAAGAAGTAAAGGGAAAGTCGCCCGGTTCAATGCTACAAGGAAAGGATACAGATGCAAAAACTGTTGCATACTTAGCTACTCAAATTAAGGAAGGCAAACATTTTGAATGCGAAATAATCAACTATAATAAGCAAAATCAGCCCTATTGGATAAAAATATCTGGGCAACCAATTTTTGATGATCAGGGGAAACTAATTCAATTCTTTGCACTGCAAGAAGACATCACAGAACTCAAGGAAGTACAAATGTTACTCGAAAAAAGTGCTAAGCAATTTCGCTCTCTTTCTGAAAACATTCCTGGGGTAGTTTATGAATATATTTTTCGAAAAAACGGTGTTCATGGTTTTAAATTCATTAGCCCAACTATTGAAAAGATTTTCGGTATCAAAGCAGAAGACTTTTTTGATTTCAATAGATACATGCATCCGGATGAGTTAGAAATGTTAATGAAAAAAATAGGCTACTCAGATGAAACCAATGAACCGTTCTATTTTGAAGGAAGAATGGTGATAGCGGGTAAAAATGATATTTGGTATTCAGCATCTGGCTCTTTCTCCTATCAGGATGCTGATGGCTCTCGCATTTTCACTGGTATATTGATAGATATAACAGATAAGAAGCAAACAGAACAAAGACTTGATTTGCAAAGACAGTTTTATGAACTGGTGTTGAATCAAATACCTTCAGATATTGCGGTATTTGACAACAAACATCGTTATCTTTTTCTCAATCCTATTGCTATCAAAAATCCGGAATTGAGACAGTGGATGATCGGAAAAGACGATGAGGAATATTGTAATTACCGGAATAAGCCTATTGCAATAATGGAGGAGCGAAGGGCATTTTTCAATAAGGTGATGTCAACAAAAAAGTTGCTTGAATGGGAAGAGACATTAATTAAAGAAAATGGTTCAAAGGAATACCATCTTCGCAAAATGTATCCTGTTTTGGATGAACATGGTGAAGTGAAAATGGTGATAGGTTATGGGATTAATATAACAGATCGAAAAGATATTGAAGAGCAGTTACGCATTAATGAAAAAAGGTATCGCGACCTGTTTAATTTCAGCCAAGCTTTAATTTGTACGCACGATTTAAATGGGAATATTTTATCTGTCAATCCTTCCATTTGCGATTTACTTGGGTATAATACTGAAGAAATGATTGGCAAACCTTTAATTGAATTTATTCCTACTAAAGAGAGGGAGAGCTTCGCAAGACTTTATTTAGATATTGTTGTTAGTGAAGGGAGGTCAAAAGGAGTATTTAGAGTTGTTCACAAGAATGGAAAGAAATTATTTTTATTGTTTCAAAATTATAAAGTTGAAGAAACTGGCGTAGATCCCTATATCATTGGTTTTTCGCAAGACATTACAGAAAGAATACAAGCGGAGAATGATCTTTTATTAGCAAAACAAATTACTGAAGATGTGTCTAAAGCCAAGGAAATTTTCCTTGCAAATATGAGCCATGAAATTAGGACCCCAATGAATGGTATATTAGGGGTAGCCAATCTTTTGGCTAAAACTGAATTGGATATTAAGCAAAAGAACTTCCTAAAATTAATCAAAGAATCTGCCAATAACCTTTTAGTTATTGTGAATGGTTTTTTAGAGATAGAAAAAATAGCATCTGGTAAAATTGAATTGGAACAATTGCCATATCGACTTGATGAAAAAATTTATAGTGCTATTCAGTCGTTCCAGTACAAAGTGGAGGAAAAAGGGATTCAGATCATCTACCACAATCATTTGAGTAAGGACTTAGTAGTGATAGGTGATCCTTATAGGTTAAGTCAGGTAATTAATAATTTACTAAATAACGCCATCAAATTTACCAGTGAAGGTGAGATAACAGTATTGTTGGAAAAGGTTAGTCAAACTGAAGATTCCATTTTAATAGAAATTTCAATTTCGGATACAGGTATAGGTATAGAAAATGATAAATTAGATACCATTTTTGAGCCATTTATGCAAGCTTCAACAGACACCACTCGCAAGTTCGGTGGTACTGGACTTGGACTTTCTATCTGCAAAAGTTTAATTGAAATGAAAGGAGGAACAATCCGTGTGGAAAGTAAGTTGCATGTAGGTACAACGTTTAAAATTAGATTGCCTTATGCATTAGGAACATTGGAGATGATTCAAGAAAATGAAAATGTACCACAAGACTTCACTTTAATGGGAAAAAAACGAATTCTTATTGCGGAAGATGTGGAGTTGAATCAGTTTATTGCCTCTCAAATTTTAGAATCTTGGGGAATGGAAGTAGCTGTTGCTGACAATGGTAAAATAGCGGTTGAAATGTTGCAGCATTCAGCCTTTGATCTAATTCTGATGGATATACAAATGCCTGAAATGGATGGTATTGAAGCAACAAAGATCATACGCGATTTGACCGATCCAATTATTTCAAAAATACCCATCATCGCTTTAACTGCGAATGCATTGAAAGGGGATAATCATCGTTATTTTCAAGTTGGCATGAACGATTATATAATTAAGCCTTATACAGAAGAAAATTTATACGCAGTAATTAGTAAATACCTGACTCCAAATTCATCTGTTAATTCCTCTGTTTTGAATAAAAGCGTTAAAAAAAATGCCATTTTAGTTTCAGATGATATTGGTGAAATTTCTGCAGGTGTTGATGCAGAACCATTGTTGTATGATCTTTCCATGGTAAAAATAATCGGGAAGGGAAATCCGATTTTTATGAAAAAAATGGTCTCACTTTTTCTTGATCAAATGCCCATTGATATCCAACATTTACGTGAGCATTCGAATACACTAGATTGGGACGAAGTTTCCAAGCTTGCACATAGAATGAAACCAACCATTGATGGAATGGGTATTGTAAGTTTAAAGGAAAAAATTAGAGAACTTGAAAGTAGGTCTAGAAACAATACATTATTAATTGATGCCGAAATGAATGCTTTGATTGATTCGGTATTTAATATTATGGAAAAAGCATTAAACCAATTGAAAAAAGAGTTTCCTGATTAAAACAATTCTTGGTTTTTAACTGTGGTTAGTACTTCGGAATTTATTAATGTTTTAGCGCAAGCGGCAACATGTGTTAATTCATATTTGAAATAGAATTTCATGGTATGAATCTTACCCTCATAAAATGATTTTGAATTGGAAGTGAAACTACTTGTTTCCATTTTTTCATAAGCAATTGTGGCCATTTTCAACCATTGCCAACCAATTACAAGATAGCTTACCATTTCCATAAATACTGTTGCATCTGAAAGGTATCTATCAAGTTCTGCGTTAGTTAGATACTGAGCCAAATAAGTTAACACTTTTTCATTTGATTGAATTGCGTCATTTAATTCAGTACAACATGTCTGTAGTTCCGGATATTGTTCTGCAGTTTCAATGCAAACGCTGATTTTAGTTATCAATAATTTCCATGCGAGGCCATTGTTCATAGTCACTTTCCTTCCTAAAAGGTCTAGTGATTGTATTCCAGTTGTTCCTTCGTAGAGCGACATAATTTTTAAGTCGCGGTACAATTGTTGTACAGGAAAATCTGTTGTGTAGCCATACCCCCCTAGTGTTTGAATAGCTAGTGAGGCAGCCCTACTACCTTGTTCAGAAGCATAAGTTTTAATGATGGGTGTTAATATCTCTAATAGTGTAAGGTGTTGCTCTTTTTCTTTTCCCTCAGAGGCATGATAAAGATCATAGAGTAGGTTACATTCCATTGCCAAAGAAAGTGATCCTTCCACAATCGATTTTTGGGTAAAGAGCATTCTTTGAATATCAGCATGATTAATGATAAGGGTGGGGGGCTTGAGGGGGTCTTTTTCACTAGGTAGGCGTCCTTGTGATCGTTCAAGACAATATTGCAAAGAAGCTTGATAGGCAGCCATAGCAACTGATGCAGCGCATTGACCTACACTAATTCTTGCACCATTCATCATTTGAAACATATACTTTAATCCTTGGTGTGCTTGGCCCACAAGCCAACCCCTGCAATCGTTATTGTCTCCAAATGAAAGATGGGTTGTTGAATAGCCTTTTTGCCCCATTTTTTGAAAATCTCCTGCACAATACACATCATTATATTGTAAAGTGCCATCCGGTTGTGGTCGAAATTTTGGAATAATAAAAAGGGAAATCCCTTTAACACCTGCAGGTGCCCCAGCAATTCTAGCAAGGGTTAGGTGTACAAAATTGTCCACTGCATCGTGTTGTCCGCCTGAAATAAATATTTTCTGTCCCGTAATCAGATAAAAATTTTCATTACTTGGTTTTGCAATGGTAATGATGTCTGACAATGAACTTCCGGCTTGCGGTTCTGTCAATGCCATTGTGCCTTGCCATTTACCTGCATAGATTGGGGGAATATACGTATCAATTTGTTCCTGGCTTCCAAAGCTTGTAATTAAACCTGCAGCACCGCTCGATAAACCAAGATAGCCTTGAACACTATTATTAGCAGCTTGAAAAATGTGTTGTCCTGCATTGAAAATCAATTCGGGCAATTGCATACCTCCGTGTTCGAATTTTGCAGCACCTCCAATCCACCCTTGAGTAGCTGCTATTTGTATGATGCGTTTTAATTGAGGATGTGTTTGAACGCCACCCTTGCCATCATAAGTGGCAGGTTTTTGGTCCATTTCTTTGAAATAAGGAAACATTTCTTGATCTGCTAATGATTTTGCAGATTCAAGAATCATCCAACTCTGTTCTTCATCTAAGTGTGCATATTTTGGGTATGTAAAAAGTTGGTTTACTGGATGTACATCAAACAATAAAAACCGGAGTAAATCTAGATTAGTAAAATTGGCCATGTTAATTTTGTTATGAAGGAAATTAATCTAATTGCAAGTGATTGACAAGTTCATTCAATGCATCTATTGAAAAAATGGCTTTTCCCAGCAACTTCGTTACCTAGAGCAAAGGGAAAATCGGGTTTGGATTGATATTTATTTTGGATAATTAAAATGTCGGGAAAATTCACCGAACATAATTTCACTTCAATTAACACTTGGTGTTCTTTAAAGGTTGGAATTGCTGTTTCTTTAAATTGAAGGAAGTCGGGAAAACCAATTTGTTCACATAAAACAGCTTTCATATCAAAGGCTTTTATCCAATAAAATTGCATCAACAATTTAAACATCAGTTCTACTAGCTGTAGAGAGTCCAAGTAAACGCCTTAATCTTTTTATGACTGCTTTAAATAATCCGCCATCACTTTGAATTCTTCTATCCGTTGTCCAAACCAAGGCATTGGGGTTGGAGATATTAAAGAATTTTCCAAATCCTTTGTTTCTTAATTTAACAGCCAACCATCCGTCTTCACTAGCTCCTGGAGGAAATTGGTGTCCATCTACTTCAATGGCTTGTCTTTTTCTAAAGCCACAATTAAATCCATAAACATTGACTGCCTCTTCTTTAAACGTTTTATTTAGCCATCTAGTAAAATCTGCTAAATATTCATAACAAAAATAGACAAAGCGTGATGTGTTTCCAGTTGGTATAAAAGAAAAGCTTCCATAAACAAGGGCTATATCATTGCTGACTAAAGGGGTTAACATGAGTTCAATCCAGTATTGAGGATAGATACTATCAGCATCAGCTGTTAATATATATTTACCTTTGGCGGCATGTAAGCCTGCATTTCTTGCAGCTGAAATGCGTTGAACCGTTTCAAGAATACAAGGTATGCCACAGGCTTCAACAAGTTCTTTTGTGCAATCTTTTGAATTATTATTCACTACTATTATTTCAACAGAATAGCTAGTTATATTATTTGAAAGTGAATTTAAGGTCCTTAATATATTGAGCTCTTCATTATAAGCTGGTATAACGATCGATACATCAATGGCCCCCTTTTGCAATAATTGGTAAGCGCTTTTGATATTGGAACAAGCTATTTCAGGAGCATCTTTCAAATGGTACTTTTGCTGAATATAAGGAGGGATAGCTATTGGTCTCATATAAAACAGTTGTTTTATGGCAAATAGTACGTTTAAGCTTGCCTGTTTGAAAGTACGACGAAATTAGAAATAATAGACTATAATGACTTTAGATAGTTTCAGTGCCTATTATTTATTGTGTTTACAACTTGTTTGCTAATTTTAGGAATAAGGTTATCCGAGTAACCCAAATTTTAAATAGTCATTAATTTTTATTTAGATTCATGATTTTTCGGTTTTCGGACTTATCTTGTATTTGAATAATTTAGCTGCAGCCCCCAGTTGTGCCTATTTATGGGTGGGATGCATTTATTAATAGAAAAGGCAACAATCAACAGTACTTATTTACATTATGGCAGCATCTGAAACAACCTCACTCAAAATGATTATTGTGGAAGATGACAAGTTTATGCAGTCCATCCTCCAAAAATATTTTAGTAAATTCTTTTTCGTGAATGTGTTTGGGGATGGAATTGAGGCATTGAGCTTTTTGCATGAAGGAAATGTACCAGACTTGATTGTAACTGATTTGAATACACCTAAAATGAGTGGATTAGAATTAATTGTTCAAATAAAAGCGAGTGATTTTTTTAATTCTATACCTATTATGGTGGTTTCTGGAGAGGAAAGTTCAGAAATGATTGTAAAATGTTTAGACGCTGGTGCAGACGATTTTGTGGTAAAACCCTTTAACCCAAAAGAATTAGAAGCTAGAATTAGGGTTATTTTAAGAAGGACAGGGCATCAATTTTGAGTACTTTATACTATGCTAAAACAGACTGAACCCATAATTGTAGGATATCCAGTTATTGCATTAATTAACTGCGACGATGAAATTACTAGTTTATTGCACCATTGTAATTTAGGGGGAAGGAAATTGATTTCATTTAAGAATGGGATAGAATTAATTGATCGATTAGAGAATAGCGATTGGCATTTAGAGGCTATCATTAGTCAGTCTGAGGTAATGGCACCTTCTGGAATATCCTTATTAGAAACGTTGATTCAAAAAAAACAGGTACGCATTCCCTTTTTTATTATCTGCAATAATTTCAATGAAAAAATCTCTAAGATTGCTTTACAAGCAGGCGTTGCAGAAGTGTTCAAAATGCCTTTCAAAATTGAAAATTTAGAAACTAGGGTCAATTTTGTAATTGATCAATGGGATGTTTTGCAAACGCACAAAAAAGAAAAAGAAAGAGAACGATTTGTATACAAAACGCCTTTAGTAAAAAGGATGTTTGATATCATTTTTGCTGGGATTGTTCTTTTAATATTGTCTCCTGTAATGCTGCTATTTATGATTCTAATAAGGTTAGAATCAAGCGGCCCTATTTTCTATTATGCTTTAAGGGTTGGAACAGGCTATCACATATTTAAGTTTTACAAATTCAGGTCCATGTATTTTGATGCTGACAAGCGATTGAATGATTTGAAACACTTGAATCAATATGGATTTGAAACAAGAAAGTCGAGAAAGAGCGAAAAACTAGTGGTAGAATCTTTTCTATGCGAAGAGTGTAAAGCAAAAGGGGTGAAATGTCAATACCCCATTTATTCCGATACAATGCACATGTGTGAAAAGGAATATGCAATGATGAAAAAAAATAGTGGTGAATCTACTTTTATCAAGATAAAGAATGACCCAAGGATGACGCGTGTTGGAAAGTTTATACGCAAAACCAGTATTGATGAACTGCCTCAGTTGTGGAATGTGCTCATTGGGGATATGAGTATTGTAGGAAATAGGCCCTTGCCATTGTATGAAGCTGAAAAACTAACGACTGATAAATATTCACTTCGATTCATGGCACCTGCTGGAATAACGGGGTTGTGGCAAGTTGAAAAAAGAGGAAATG
>JANOYH010000016.1:0-10719 GCA_031428775.1 Bacteroidota bacterium | reverse complement strand
GATTTCCTGAAACACAATACACGCTTCAAGTGTATTTAGAAGATTGTACGGGTTGTAATTTGTGTGTAGAAGTTTGTCCTGTTACCGATCCTATAGACAATACAAAAAAAGCCATCAACCTTGGCGATAAGGAACCCATTCTAGAAATAGAGAAAAAAAATATTGACACATTCGAAAATATCACTTGGAATGACCGTACTAAAATTGATTTCTCTACCGTGCATGGTGCACAATTTTTAGAACCCTTATTTGAGTTCTCTGGTGCTTGTGCAGGTTGTGGTGAAACACCTTATTTAAAACTATTATCGCAATTATTTGGAAGCCGTTTATTGGTTGCCAATGCCACAGGATGTTCTTCTATTTATGGGGGCAACCTTCCTACTACTCCTTGGACTACCAACAAAGATGGCAGGGGACCCGCTTGGTCAAACTCACTCTTTGAAGACAATGCTGAATTTGGATTGGGTATGCGCATCACGGCCGACAACCAACTGAATATTGCACGTCAATTACTACTAGAATTAAAACCAACATTGGGCGATGGTTTTGTAGATGAAATTATCAATGCCAAACAAGTACATGAATCTGAACTAGCCCTTCAACAATTGAGGGTACAACTCTTAAAAGAAAAACTAGCCAGTATCTCTTTATCAGCCGCAAAACATTTATTGTCTGTGTGTGACCAATTGGTACGCAGAAGCGTATGGTTAGTAGGTGGTGATGGGTGGGCTTATGATATTGGATATGGCGGACTAGACCATGTACTGGCAAGTGGTAGAAATATTAAAATCTTGGTTATGGATACTGAAGTGTATTCTAATACTGGAGGCCAATCGTCTAAATCCACTCCTACTGCCGCAACAGCAAAATTTGCTGCAGCAGGTAAAACAGGCGGAAAGAAAGACCTAGCCATGCAAGCCATCTCCTATGGCAATGTATATGTGGCAAGAATAGCTTTTGGTGCCAATCCACAACAAACCCTATTAGCTATGCGCGAAGCAGAAGCATACGAAGGACCAGCATTGATTCTTGCTTATAGCCATTGCATTGCTCATGGATATGATTTGAAAGACGGACTGAGTCAGCAGAACAAAGCAGTAGCCTCTGGACACTGGCCTTTATTGCGCTATAATCCAACACTAAGGATTAAAAATCAAAATCCTTTTGTATTGGATTCAGCGCGACCAACCATTGCGCTACGTGATTATGCTTACAATGAGTTAAGGTATAAAGTGCTCACCGTAACCAACCCAACTGAAGCAGAAAGATTGATGGTACACGCACAGAATCTGGTAAATTTAAAATGGAAAAACTATGAAGAACTAGCCACTAAAAAAGCAAGTGACTTTGTTCCACTCGGATAATTTATATGCCTGATGAGAAAATAAAGTGCCACCTGTCAATTTGATTGGGTGGCATTTTCATTTTCAATCAAGCCAATTGAAATAGCATGATTGATTGCTTTCAAATTGCTATCAAAAAGGCAAATAGGTATGCTTTTGTTGGAGATTGCACTTAACATAAGCATGGTTTTATCCAACATACTGGGCCGTATTTTTCTGATATAAATTGCTTCAATTTTTTGGGGAAATTTATTTGCAATAGAAGCATAGATTTCAGGATCGTGTTGAGCGTTATCTCCAATTAATACAAAGCGTTGTTTAGGAAAAGCTTCTAGGATTCTTACGATGCGTAAAAATTTAATCTCATGATTAGACTTGCCCGTTTTAAATAACGCGCTAAATTTTTTGATTTTGTTTAGCATCAACACCCCTTCTGGAAGTAAATTGTAACGAAAAAATTCTGTGAGGTATTCGTATAGATTCCACTCACTACTAGACACATAAAAAAAAGGGTTGGGAATACTTGGAATGGTATGTGCAACTGAGAGTTTTTGATAAAAGCTGACTACGTGTTCAAAAGTCTTTCTTGTTCTAGGATTTCGGCCGAAAAGTAGTCGCAGTTTTTTCCCAGCAGAAGCGGAATGAGAAATGAGTAAAGTATCATCAATATCAGAAATAAATGCAAATTGGGTAGAATGGGGTACAAAAATCTTACCAGTTCCTACAGCTAAAATATCCCCCTCCTGTTCTATCCATTTTACTTCAATCTTATGCCAACCTGCTGCAATGTCTAATAATGATGCCCATTCAAATTTAAAAAAGCCATCTTGCTCAGAAATCGTTTCAATTACCTGATCGCCCCAATACATACGCAATCTACATCCTGCTTTGGGCTTAATAAGAAAAAGCCTTATTAGGTGCAATATGTTGATGAGTGGATTGTTGCTATAATGGTTTTTTACAAAATGGTCTTGGGCAAAAACATGCCCATAGAGTATAATATTGTTTTTATGCCCATATCCATTATATACCTTTATAGAAGCGTTAGCAGCATTCAATGATTTGTACACTTATTTTGAATCAGCAATTTACGTATAACCATGAATGAAAACTTCAATCACCAATTGCTATTTGTTATCAATCCAATGGCTTGTAATGGCAAATTAGATTGGGAAGGGATTATTGGCAATCATTTTAAGTTGAACAACCCTATTGTCCACTTTTTTAAGATTCCTAAATTCAATGCAGTAAATGAACTCAAGACCGTCATTGAAAAATTTATTCCCACTATTATAGTTGCAGTAGGGGGTGATGGCACTATCAAATTAGTTGCTGAATCTATTATTGCTAAAAATATTCCTATTGGCATCATTCCAGCAGGTTCTGCAAATGGTATGGCCATGGAACTTGGAATTAGTAAAAATGCTGAAATGGCTATGGACTTGATTTTAAAAGGCAGCATCAGAAATATTCACGCCATTCAAATAAATGACCAAATTTGTTTACACTTAAGCGATATTGGTATGAACGCTCATGCCATGAAACTGTTTGAGAAACAACAAGTACGGGGATTTTGGGGATATTTAATGGCCTCTATCAAAGTTCTTTGGAAAAGTAGACAGATGACGGTGGAATTAAAATTAGCCACAGAAAATGTACGTATCAAAGCAGAAATTATCATTATTGCAAATGGAACAAAATATGGTACTGGCGCCATCATCAATCCAATTGGGAACCTATCCGACAATTTATTTGAAGTAATAGTAGTGAAGAAAATCTCTGTTTCTGAAATCTACAAAATGGCTGTTTCTCATCAAGCATACGACCCAGCAAAAACCTTGATTTTTCAAACAAACCAGCTTTTAATTCTTTCCAAAAAGAAAGTGCATTTTCAAATAGATGGAGAATACTTAGGAAAACTGAACCAGGTGCAGGCAAAGTTGATTCCCGCAGCAATTCAAATTATTTGTTAAAATACCAAATAATTGGTATTGTCTGGGGTAACTACAATATAGACATTTGACCTATCCGTATTAAGTAACCCTAAATGAAACGAGATGATAGCCCTATCTATCTATTTTTTCTTTTTGAGCTTTTCTATCCTAATGTTTGTGTTACACCCACCACAAAGATCATTTAGAGATAGGGAATTCAATTTGATAAAATTTTATAAACGCACTTTATTTTAATGCTATAATACAGTATATTTATTTGTATGAATATACCCTTACGCATGGTTATTTTGGTATGTGTGGCTTTCATGCATACCTATTTGTTTTCCCAAAAATCTAGACCCAATATTTTGGTCATTTTTTCAGACGACCATACCCAGCAAGCCATTAGTGCTTATGGTAGTAAACTGATGCAAACGCCAGGTATTGACCGATTGGCCAACGAAGGCGCAATTTTCAATAATTGTTTTGTAACCAATTCCATTTGCGCACCTAGTAGGGCTGTTTTATTGACTGGAAAGTACAGTCATTTAAATGGCCTGATTGATAATTCAGCCAATAGAAATTTCAATAGTGAACAACAACAAGTTCAAAAGTTGTTGCAACAAGGCAATTATCAAACTGCTTGGATTGGTAAATGGCATTTACAAACCCTTCCAAAAGGATTCGACTTTTGGAGAATCTTGCCCGATCAGGGGCACTATTTTCAGCCAGATTTTATCAATATGTCGAATGATACCGTGCGGTATCAAGGCTATGTAACCAACTTGATTAGTGAATTTTCCATCAATTGGCTGAACCAAAGAGATGCATCCAAACCATTTTTTCTGGTGATTGGAGAAAAAGCAACGCATCGACCATGGCTTCCCGACACTAGTGATTTGGGATCATTTGATAAGATCAACTTCCCCTATCCTGCAAATTTTCATGACAATTATTCCAATAGGAAAGCTGCAAAAGCTCAAGACATGACCATTGATAAAACAATGACTTTGTTGACTGATTTGAAAATTGGGGTTGACTATTCAAAGCCAGGTATGTTTGGTAGAATGAATAAGGCAGAAAAACAGGTTTATGAAAACTATTATCGAAAAATAGCTCAAGAATATGAAGCAGTAAAAAAAGATAGTTTGGCTTTGTTGAAATGGAAATACCAGCGCTACCTCAAAGATTATTTAGCTACCAGTAAGTCATTAGACAGAAATATTGGTCAGATTTTAAAATACCTAGACGATCAAAAATTAGCAGAAAATACCATAGTCATTTACGCCTCCGATCAAGGATTCTATATGGGAGAACACGGCTGGTTTGATAAGCGGTTTATGTATGAAGAAAGTTTAAGAACGCCATTTCTGATGCGCTATCCTGGTCAAATTAAACCAGGTACAAAAATCAATCAAATGGTGATGAACCTTGATTTTGCACCCAGCTTTCTTGCAATGGCCCATCTTCCTATTCCAGCTGATATGCAAGGAATGAATATCATGCCATTATTAAAAAAAGAGCCCTTAGTAAAAACTTGGCGAAACTCAATTTACTACCATTATTATGAATATCCAGAACCGCACCATGTAGCACCACATTTTGGTATTAGAACTGAACAGTTTAAACTAATTCGCTTTTATGGTCCTGATAATAGCTGGGAATTATTTGATTTGAAAAAAGACCCAACAGAAATGAATAATTTAATTCATGACCCGGCTTATGAAAAAAGGGTGCTACAACTCAAAGAATCACTATTAAAGTTGGCTATTGAATTCAAAGATGATAAGGCAATCAATGTCCTGCAACAACCTTCGCTCAAATCTTATCCTTAAAATGATGATTTTTTAAAACTGAAATTGTACACTTAAAAACAAGTTCCTTCCGGCAGCATTGATACCACTTCCGTGCATTCTATAATCTGCATTAAATATATTCATCAAACCCGTTCTTATGGCTATATCTTTTAGCTGGTATCCACCATATAAATTCATAACATACCACCCTGGCGTGCCCCCACTAGGTATTCTATTATCGTCTTTATCTCCTTGTGCTAATCGATCTTGATGGTCAGCAAATAGGTTTTCAAAAGCAAGATTCCAACCTTTAACTTTGTATTTTAGTAATATTCTACCATTGCATGGTGGAACCCTTCTGAGTGGTTCATTACGCGTAGTGTTTTGACCAAAGGCATAGGCCAATCCTGATTCAAGAGATAATGATTTTGAAAACCGATAGTTTATTTCAAACTCAACTCCTCTAATAAAAGACTCTTGGTTATTTTCTTTGATATACACATTATAACCGCCTATTTGTTGTCCGGGTACCTGTACCCTAGTTACCAAATCAGTTAAATGCATATAAAATAGTGCAGTTGAAACGGTAACCCGATTATTATGAATGCGATACCCAATTTCTGTATTAAATGACTTTTCCGGTTTTAAACCATAAGCTGGTACTTCGTAACGAAAATCTACCAACCCGAATGTGCCCATATCATCAATATTGGGTGCTCTATAACCTGAACTGAATGAACCATAGAGACTTTGATTCAAATTAATATGATACAAAATACTCAGATTACCTACAAGTGAACTTGGTGTAACAACTATTTCTCCCAACTGATTTAATCCAGCAGCAGTATCCTTCATTTTTAAAGTAAATGCATTATAACGCAAGCCAAAATCTATTTGAAAAGCTTTCCATTTAATCTGGTGCAGACTATACAAAGAAAAGTTTCTACTACTAGCATTGTTGGGATAAAGCCCCCGTTGGTAAGTAGCATTATTATTGGAAATACTGGTTTGTTCTTTACTACTTAACACTTGGTCTTGATAAAATTCAACGCCAGAATTAGCAGTCCATTGTTGATTGATAGTAGAATGAATTTCAGTGGTTAATCCAACGGTACTTACTCGGTCTTCTTCTAAAAATCGATTTACTGCAGCAATTTTGTAATAGTCTCTTGTTTCTTTTGTTTTTTGTAAGGATGCTGAAAGGATTAATTTTTCAAACAACCCACTCTTTCCAATCAATTCATATTTTGCATAGTGCATGCTTCTTTGTTGTGGTGCAAACTGATAATACTGATAATTTTCAAGTACAACCCGATGGTACAATGGAACTTCTTTTTGGATTAACTGTTGACTACTTAAAGTCAATAGAGAACGTACCCCCAATTTCCATAACAGTTTAATATTAAATGCTTGTTCTTTATAACCAGATGGTGCTTGTTTACCTGTTGTATCTCCTCCTATTAAATCGCCATATACCCTACTAGTATATCCTGCTTGAATGGACAAATTATTCGACTGAAAAGCCATCTCAGCCCTTCCAGAATATTCCATATCGTCAGACACCATCTTACCTGCTATTAAACCATGCCATTGAGCAGATTTCGAAAATTTTGGCGTTTTAGTGAATAATTGAATCACTCCTCCCATTGCATCTGAACCATATTGAACGGAACCTGTACCTCTTACTACTTCAATTGAAGAAATATTATACAAATCAATGGTATTCAGATATTGATTAGGCCCATACCGATAGGTGCTATTGTTTAAACGTATCCCATCTACTAATAGCAGATTTTGATTTCCAGTAAGTGCTCTAACAAATGGGGAACCTCCTCCGTGGTTTGTTTTTTGAACAAAAACTCCTGTGGATCCAATTAATGCCTCAGGGGTTGTACGAAATCCAAATTCATTTAATTGTACCTGTGTTACTTTATTAACCGAATAGGGCAAATTGAGTAATACCGTTTTTTGCCTTGTAGCGGTTACAAACACTTCTTGCAAAATGGTGTCAGCAGCTTCTTTCTCAATGATTTGGGCTTTGGAAAACAATGGACTGATCAGTAGTAAAAAGAATAATTGTTTCATTTAATGGAATCTGAACCATGAATAGGAATGTTCCGTAAATGTACACATTGGATTGTTTGAATTACTAAAAATAATGGCTCCTTACAATTTCTTAATATGTCCTATTTCCATTAGCCTTTCCAATAAAACCATTTGATTACCAGCTCTCACTAAGTTTTGTTCGGGATAGCTTGCACCGTAATATCTGTCGTTATTTAGGTAATCTGTCATAAATCTGAGTGCCTGCATATAAATCATAAATTGACCCGCATAAAACAGGGCATCTTTTTCCGCTAAAGTCAGCTCCAGTTCCATTTCTTCACAATATCCTTGTATAATGGCATGATAAAAATCTTCTCTGATAGTAATCTTACTGAAATCTGACTCTTCTTCACTAACTGGGCATAAATAAGTGCGCATCATATCTCCTAAGTCGCTTATGAAATATCCAGGCATTAAAGTGTCAAGGTCAATGACACAGATAGCTTTATCATTCACATCAAATAAAACGTTACTGATCTTTGTATCGTGGTGTGTAACCCTTAGTTTAAATGCAGGGTCGGCTACAATTGATAGATACCTTTGGGTAATATGTTTATGTTGTTGTATCGTTTCAATCAACTTACTACAATGCCTTTTTCGATCCTGATTTCCTTCTTTTATAGCATCCTCAAATTGTTGGTCTCTTTCACTTAAATCATGAAATTTAGGAAGCGTATTTTTCAGTAAGTCCGTATCAAACCCGGACAAAAGTTTTGTAAACCTACCAAACTGTTTTGCGGCTTCATATGCTTCATCAGCAGTTTGCAAAACGGTTTTTGCATGTGAACCTTCTACAAAATGAAAAAGCCTAAAATAGATGTTGTCAACCAAAACCATTTCAGTACCTGCTTTTGTTTTAACTGGTGCAATAAATAGATAATTGGGATAATGCTTTGCTAAATAAGCCGCTACTAAACTTATATTTGATGCAATAGTTGTTGGATCTTTAAATACTTGTTGATTGATGTTTTGGAGAATATATTGATTAGCACCCACCTGAATTTTCCAAGTATTGTTAATCAACCCATTTCCAAAAGGAATCATTACAATCCCTTCTTTATTGAATCCGTAAGCATCCCATATACTTTCAGCAATCTGCATTCTGCCCTAATTTAAACCAACAATTAATACGTATCTGTTAAGGAAAAAACTGGTTTGCGATGCATCCATTGTCCGCCTGTAAAATCAGGAAACTCCACAGTTTGGCTACCGAGGTCGATTGACTTTTCACTCAATGGCGTGATGGCACTCCAAGTTGCTGCGTCATACACATCCATGGGTGTTGCAGTTCCTTTTTTGATACTTTCGACTAGTGCATGGATGACAAAAAAGTCCATTCCACCATGACCAGCACCGGCCGTTTCTTTACTCCATTTCACCCATAAAGGATGATCATATTTATCCAACCATGCTTTTGCATCTTCCCATTGGTGTGCCTTCGGTGATTTTCCTTCTATGTATAAACTCTTGTTTACATCCATCCACAATCCTTCTGTTCCCTGAACCCTAAATCCGAGTGAATAAGGACGAGGAAGATTGGTATCGTGTTGTAATAAAACCGTTTCTCCGTTTACACAGTTGATAGAAGTGGTAACTACGTCTCCTAATTTAAAATTCACTTTAGCATTCGGATGGCTTTCTCCACCTTGCTTCACAATATGATTGTGTAAGCCCCTAGCTTTTGAGGAGAATGAACACAGTGAATTAAAACGATTACCTCGATTAATATTGATATAGTGTGCAATCGGGCCTACGCCATGCGTAGGATACAAATCTCCGTTACGATGTACAGAATGTTCTGTTCTCCAATGCGCTTCTGAATAACCTTTTTCACCGTACTCAACGCCGTGTCCGTATACATTAGTACCATCATTAAATTTCACTTCGCGTAGATCGTGTTGGTATCCTCCTTGTAAATGGATAAGTTCACCAAAAAGACCTTGACGAACCATATTTAAAACGGCCATGACGTCTCTTCTATAACAAACATTCTCCAGCATCATCACATTGGCTTTGTGCTTTTCGGCTGCATGTACTACTTCCCAATGGTCTTCTAAACTAATCCCAATCATTACTTCAGAGCCTACATATTTAATGCCTGCATCCAAACTTCCTAGAATCATGGGTTTATGCCATTCCCATGGAGTGGCAATTATAATACCATCCAATTGATTTTTTTCAAGCATTTGTTTCCAGGAATAGTCGTTTCCCGTATAGATTTCTGGCATTTTCTTCCCAGATTTCGAGATCATATTTTTAGCCGAGGTAAGCGTTCTAGCGTCAACATCACAAATACAAACTAATTCAACATCTGCTCTTCGCAATAGGAGGTCGAGGTGATTTAATCCCCTTTGTCCAACACCAATAATTCCCATTTTCACTTTCTGGTCAGCCTTTCTGGCAAATAATGAACCTTTGGGAGCAAATGCAATAGAAGCGGCTGCTAGTCCTGCATTGCGGATGAAATCTTTTCTGAGCATGGTTAATTTTGTTTGTTTTTTGCTATAAATAGGTATAAACTTAATAAAGATTATTGAAAACTACTTATGCAAACGGTTGTGCAAAAAAGAAGGTTGGCTAAAATTGCAATACAAATACCGATCCTTTTCCAAGGATGGAATTTACACTAATACTCCCTTTATGTAACAACATAATTTGTTTGCAAAGGCTCAACCCAATACCAGAACCATTTTTCTTGGTGCTAAAAAAAGGGATAAAAATATTGTTTAACAGGGTTTCATCCATCCCTGATCCATTATCAGCAACTTTCAATGCAATTTTCCCACTTACCGTTTCAACAGCAGTAAGTACAATTTTAGGTGATTCTATCTCTTTAACTGCATCAATACCATTCACAATTAAATTAATCAATACCTGTTCAATTAAACTTGCGTCAATTTCCAAGACCAGGTTAGGATCTTTTAAGATAATGTCCATTTCAATATTTTTCTGTTCTAGGGTGGGGAGCATTAACTGATGCAGGTTTTCAAATATATCCCGAACATACATCTTATTGAGGTTTAAGGTTGTGATCTTATTTAGGTTACGATACACTTCAGCAAATTTCAACAAGCCCTCACTCCTTCTTTTAATGGTATTAATCCCAAGCTCTAAATCTTCTATCACTCCATTTTCCTTTTCCAAAAAAGGGATGGCCTCTTGCAACCTCTTTTTCAAAGTATCCGCAAGTGAAGAAATGGGTGCTACAGAATTCATGATTTCGTGGGTCATCACACTCAAAAGCTTTTGCCATGCTTTAGATTCTGTTTCATCCAATGCTTCGTTGATATTTTGAAAAGCTACTAACTGAAATCTTTTGCCTTCTGTTTGAAATGCTGTTGCAGACAATAAAATTTTAAAGCTGTTTTTTTCTAAGTGTACAGTAGCAATATGACTATTTCCAGTCTTCAAATTCATGACAGCTTGATACAAAGCAGGGTCTCTTTTTTCAAGTGCATGAATGGTTCTCAAGTAAGGCAATTGTAGCATGCGTTTGAGCGACTCATTCATCCATACAACTTCACCATCCTCGGCAGAATA
>JANOYH010000015.1:0-19951 GCA_031428775.1 Bacteroidota bacterium | reverse complement strand
AATAAAATTGAAACTGGAAAAAAACACCGGTTTCATGCAATTGAAATTCGACGTGGATGGCCACGCAGATGTTAATTGCGATAGATGCGGAAACGGCCTGCCCATGCAGCTTTGGGACGAATTCAATATTATTGTAAAGATAGTAGACGAACCCGAAAAGATGAATGAAACGGAAGAAGATCCAGACGTCTATTATATCAGCAGGGGCGAAAGTCATTTGCACTTGGCTGATTGGATTTTTGAATTTGTGAACCTGAGTTTTCCATTACAGAAAATGTGTAAGGAAGAAGAGTTCGGGGGACCAAAATGCAACACCGAAGTACTCGAGAAATTGAGGAAAATGGAAGAAGCAGCCATGAAAGATACTACCCCAACCGTATGGAAGGGACTGGATCAGTTTAAAAATTTAGATTAATTTTTTTTGATATTATAAATTTCGAATATGCCTAATCCTAAACGCAGACATTCTCAACAGCGTAGCGCCAAGAGAAGAACACATTACAAAGCTCAGGAAGTTACCTTGACTAAGGATTCAACTACTGGTGAGATCCATGTACGCCATCGTGCGCACGTGAGTGAAGGCAAATTGTTCTATAAAGGAAAATTAGTTGCTGAGAAAGCACCTTTGAAAGCGTAACCTTTTAGTTCAATCATTCCTTACTTGCCGCACATGAATATTGGTTTAGACATGATGGGTGGAGATTTCGCACCGTTAGAAGCGGTGAAAGGCCTGAAGCAATTCCTGTCTACCGCTAATGGTGTGGCTAATATCTATTGCATAGGAGATGAAGCCTTGGTTCAACCGTTGTTAACGGAACACCAGGTTACATCACCTAATCTGCATTTGGTACATGCCCCAGAAGTAATTGGATACCACGAACATCCCACAAAAGCCCTCAAGGAAAAACAAAAATCCTCTATTGCCATAGGTTTTCATCTATTGGCAACAGGTAAGATTGATGCATTTATTAGTGCAGGCAATACCGGCGCCATGCTGGTAGGCGCCATGTTTACTATAAAAGCGATAGATGGTATACTTAGACCCTGTGTATCTGGTGTGGTTCCAAAATCAAACGGAGAAACGGGTGTGATCTTGGATGTTGGGTTGAACGCCGACTGCAAACCAGAACAACTCAACCAATTTGCCATTTTAGGCAGTCTCTATGCCCAACATATCTTACACGTAGCAAACCCAAAAGTGGGTTTATTGAATGTAGGGGAAGAAGAAGGAAAGGGAAATCTCTTAGCACAAGCTACTTTCCCCCTATTAAAAGAGAATCCAAACATTCATTTTGTAGGTAATATGGAAGGTAGAGATATCTTCGGACCAAAAGCAGATGTTATTGTCTGCGATGGATTTACCGGAAATATCATCCTCAAAATGGCTGAAAGCGTATACGACTTGGCTGAATTGAGAAATTTTCATACAGACGAATACTTTAATCGTTTCCACTATGAAAACTATGGCGGTTCTCCCGTTTTAGGCGTGGCTAAGCCTGTGATACTTGGACATGGCATCAGTAGTGCCAAAGCATTCAATAATATGCTTGTTTTAGCTGAACAAATGATTGAAACCGATTTTTGCACTAAAATAGCTGATAGCTTTAAAGCAGCTAATTAGTATTTAGCTATTCAAAATATAGACATTCAGTAGCCTTCTCCTTAAAAGAGAGGGCTTTTTTATGTCATTCATCACGTATTTTCTCCACTCATCATAATCCACAAAAAAGCCGAAAACGCTGAAACACTTGTATTTACTAGGTTCCAAAGCATTACTCATTATTTTGCATAAGGTATTACCTCCCTTTAGTTGGTACTATGTGTTGCATAGTACTTTATTTCCTCTTATCTTTGTTCTATCAAAGTAAATAAACCATCAAAAAACAAACATTATGAAAAAGTTCCTTTTTACCGCACAAATTATCTTCGTCTTAGCTTTAGTTCCAGCAGTAACCATCGCTTACTTGCATACCCCTAAAACAAGCAATGACAATTCTGCTAAAGTTGATAATAACAATGATATGAGTGGAAAACACCAAACTACCGGAGTAATCAGATTGGTTAAAGCATTATAAGAAAAGCAAAAGCATGATTAGTTAATTTTCGGATAGCGAAAATTTAACGATTGGATGTTCTTCCGCAGTTGCAAAACAATATCTTTGTTGCAAACAAGTGTTAGTTTATGTGGCTGAAAAATATCCTAGAAACCATTGGCAATACGCCTCTTATCCAGATCAACAAGATCACGAAAGACCTCCCCGCAACAGTATTAGCCAAAGTAGAATACTTTAACCCCGGCAATTCCATTAAAGATAGAATGGCAGTCAAAATGTTGGAAGTAGCCGAACAAGAAGGCAAAATTCAACCAGGTGGCACCATCATTGAAGGAACCAGTGGAAATACCGGTATGGGTTTAGCCCTTGCAGCCGTTGTGAAAGGGTACAAATGCATTTTTACCACAACAGATAAGCAATCAAAAGAGAAAGCAGACATTCTCAAAGCCGTTGGTGCGGAAGTGATTGTATGCCCTACAAACGTGGAACCTTCTGATCCACGCTCCTATTATTCTGTTTCGAAAAGATTAGCCACAGAAGTCCCCAATTCCTGGTACGTAAACCAATACGATAACCTAGCCAATCGACTTGCCCATTATGAGCAAACTGGACCTGAAATCTGGCAACAGACCGAAGGGAAAATCACGCACCTTGTTGTAGCAAGTGGCACAGGTGGCACCATTGTAGGCACAGCCAAATACCTAAAAGAACAAAATCCAACTATTCAAATCTGGGCCATTGATAGTTATGGTTCCTTACTCAAGAAATTTTTTGAAACAGGTCAAGAAGACCAAAAAGAAGTCTACCCTTATATCAGTGAAGGATTTGGTGAAGACTTTGTTCCAGCCAACTACGATATGAGTGTCATTGACCTTTTTGAAAAAGTGACCGATAAAGACGGTGCAGTAATGGCACGTAGAATTGCCAAAGAAGAAGGCATGTTCTGTGGCTATAGTGCGGGAAGTTGTTTACAAGGCGTTATGCAACTAAAACATTTGTTGAAGAAAGACGATGTAGTAGTTTGCATTTTTCATGATCATGGCAGCAGATACGTTGGAAAAATTTATAACGATCAGTGGATGATGGAACGCGGATTCTTAGACGTAAAAACTTTTAAAGATATCGTGAGTGGCAGGTCTAGCAAGCGTTTGGTAACCATCGCCCCAAATCAAACCGTAGCCGATGCTGTTGAACTGATGAAGAAATATGACATTGAACAAATTCCAGTTATGGAGAACGGAACCATCATTGGATCACTCAGTGAAACAGGATTGTTTATGAAAATTTTCAGCAACCCTGAAATAAAAGATGCCACTGTATCAAGTGTTGTTGAACACGCATTTCCTGTTGTTGCTTTTGATACGCCAGTAGAAAGATTGGGCAGTTTAATTACCAAAGAAAATGGTGCCGTTTTAGCAAAAGATGAAACAGGCGATTTTCATATTGTAACCAAATACGACGTCATTCAAAGTTTGGCTAAATAAACCTATGCCCACTTACACTGATCAACTTGGAAGAACAATGACTATTGTAGCAAGACCTACAAGAATTGTTTCTTTAGTGCCCTCGCAAACTGAACTCCTATATGACCTAGGTCTTGATAAAGAAGTAGTAGGTATCACCAAGTTTTGTGTTCACCCAGAAAAATGGTTTCGACATAAAACAAAGATTGGAGGCACAAAAGATTTGAATATTGAATTGATCAAATCGCTGAAACCCCAGCTCATCCTAGCTAATAAAGAAGAGAACAATGCAGCTCAAATAAAAGAATTAGAAAAATTTGCCCCTGTATGGGTAAGTGATGTATCTAATTATTCAGAAGCTTTTGCCATGATCAAATTGGTTTCACAAATCACTTATTGCGTAGCACACGGAAATCAATTATTGGCAAAAATTGAAAAAGCATTTCAACAAATGCCCTCACATCCTTTGCATCCAAGGGTTGCTTATTTAATTTGGAAAGACCCCTATATGAGCATTGGCTCCGATACTTTTATTCACAATATGCTAAGCCTTGCCGGATTTCAAAACGTTTTTGCTGATGAAAAAAGATATCCTGAAACCTCTATTGATGAAATAATAGAGAAAGAACCAGACTTAGTATTTCTATCATCAGAACCCTACCCTTTCAAACTAAAACATATTGCTGAATTACAAATTCAAATGCCCAGTACTAAGATCCATTTAGTGAATGGCGAAATGTTTAGTTGGTATGGAAGTAGAATTCAGAACACCCCTCGTTACTTGCAAGAATTGTTGCAATCTATTGTTTAGCTATCTAGTATTTAAATAAAATTACCCTGCATTTCACAGTGTGTTTTCTACACAAAAGCTAACAAACGTTTGGTCTTTCTATCGTATATTGCATACTCTATAAATAGACATTTATTAAAATCAATAGAATATGAAAAAATACAGAGCCGGGGTTTTATTCGGTGAAGAACTTGAAGCCCTTTACAACGACGCAAAAGACAATCAATTTGCTTTGCCCGCCGTGAACACCATTGGTACCAACACTATCAACGCAGTACTAGAAACAGCCGCTAAAGTAAATTCTCCCGTGATTATTCAATTCTCTAACGGAGGTGCACAATTCATTGCTGGTAAAGGAATGCCAAACGATCAGTTACAAGGTAATATCCAAGGCGGTATTTCTGGTGCTTTACACATTCATAATGTTGCAAAATATTATGGTGTGCCCGTAGTGTTACATACCGACCACGCTTCTAAAAAATGGTTACCCTGGATCAGTGGTTTAATTGATGCTGGCGAACAATATTATAAAGAAAAAGGTTGCCCTCTTTTCAGTTCTCACATGCTAGATCTTTCTGAAGAAACTTTAGAAGAAAACATCCAAACTTCTGTAGCATTCTACAAACGAATGGCTCCACTTGGCATGAGTATTGAAATTGAATTAGGCGTTACCGGTGGCGAAGAAGATGGCGTTGACAATAGCGATGTTGAAAACGACAAACTCTATACCCAACCACAACACGTAGCATACTCTTATACTGAATTGAGCAAAGTAGGCAAACTGTTTACCGTTGCTGCAGCATTTGGCAATGTACACGGTGTTTATAGTCCGGGTAACGTAGAACTACGTCCCATCATTTTAAAAAATAGCCAAGACTTCATTGAAAAAGAACTTAATACAGGAATTAAACCTGTTTATTTCGTATTCCATGGAGGCAGTGGTTCACCTCAAAGCCAAATCCGCGAAGCCATCAGCTATGGTGCTATCAAAATGAATATTGATACCGATATGCAATGGGCTTTCTGGGAAGGCATCCAACAATATTACGTGAAAAATGAAGCTTATTTACAAGCTCAATTAGGTAATCCTGAAGGGGCCGACAAACCCAACAAAAAATACTACGACCCACGCGTTTGGTTACGCAAAGGCGAAGAAGCTTTCATTAAACGCCTAGAAGTAGCATTTGAAGACCTCAATTGTATCAATAGAAACGCATAAAATAAATCATCTCAATAATGTCGTCCAGCAATATTACTGGACGACATTTTCATTTCACACCCCTTATTAAAAAATTATTATCTTTCCGCCCCAATTGAGTAGCCTTTTATGAAAAAAGAACGAGAAGAAGACTTAGAATCAACCCTTACTGGAGAAGAAGTAGCTGGAGGAGATAGCTCAAAACCACGCTGGTTTAAACGTATCCGTAAAGGAATCCTTACTTCTACGGCCGACAAAAAAGAGACCCCCGAAGGACTTTGGAACAAATGTCCAGAGTGTAACTATATCACAACTACCAATGAACTTCGTGAGAATCTATACGTTTGTGCTAAATGTAATTATCACCATAGAATAGGTAGCGAAGAATACTACGATTTTTTATTCGACAACAAAGAATACACGGAACTTTTCGATAATATTCGTAGTAAAGACGCACTGGGGTTCACCGATTTGAAGTCTTATCAAAAACGATTGGATGATATCCATGCTAAAACCGATTTAAAAGACAGTATGCGCGTGGCAGTAGGGAAAGCCAATGGAGAAGGACTGGTTATAGCCTGTATGGACTTTGAATTCATTGGCGGATCACTAGGATCTGTGATGGGGGAGAAATTTAGCAGAGCCGTTGATTATTGCATTGAACACAGACTACCCTACCTTGTTATCAGCAAAAGTGGTGGTGCCCGTATGATGGAAAGTGCCTTTAGCTTAATGCAATTAGCAAAAACAAGTGGCAAGCTTTCACAATTAAGTGACGCTAAACTTCCCTTTATATCGCTTTTAACCGATCCCACTTTTGGAGGTATCTCAGCTAGCTTTGGTATGCTGGGAGACATGAATATTGCTGAACCAGGCGCACTGATTGGTTTTGCTGGCCCACGCGTGATCAAAGAAACCATTAAAAAAGACCTCCCAGAAGGATTCCAAAGAAGCGAATTCCTATTAGAGCACGGTTTCCTCGATTTTATAGTTGACCGCAAAACACTGAAAGACAAATTATCACAAATAATCAGTTTGCTTAAAAACTAAAGTTTACAAAACGAATTTACTGCCAGAAGATGAACCTGTATGACTAAGGAAATGAATAATAGGCAGGCTTATTTCAACTACCTCATTGAAGACAAATATGTGGCAGGAGTTTCTTTGTTGGGTACAGAAGTGAAATCAATCCGAGAAGGTAAAGTCAGCTTTAATGATTCCTACTGCCTCTTTGATAAAGGCGAACTTTGGGTTAGAGCACTCTATATTGCTTCCTATATTAATGGAAGCGACAATAACCATATTGAAGTGCACGACCGTAAACTACTCCTCAATAAAAGAGAACTCAATAAACTTCAGAACAAAATGAAGGACAAAGGCTACACCATTGTGCCGCTAAAAGTTTTCTTTACAGACAAGAACCTAGTTAAAATTGAGATTGGAATTGGGCGTGGTAAAAAGAACTACGACAAACGCGAGACCATCAAAGGTAGAGACGTAGAAAAAGAAATCAGGCGATTACTTAAACGATAACTAGTCGTATTTAGGTTTACTAGGCTCTTTGTAGTCAAGTTGTTCCAACAGCGCTTCTGGTGTTGGGTTCATCGTAATAGCTTTTGCTAACTGAAAACTCAAAACAAGCAACACAATCGACCAAAAAAGCTCTCCTAAACTAATCCAGTAACCAAAAAAAGTATATGCTTGTGCATTCTTAGGATGAGCTATCCCATTTTTTTCATAAATCACATAAAGCCTTTCCCCTTCTTGATGCTTGCTAAATAGGCCATCCACTGAAGCATAATATGTTTTTAAGCCATCGGTATATTCAGCTTGTAATGCATCACCCTTATAAAAGGGATCATACACTTTGACTATTTTAGCCGGAACAATTTCCCCATCAAAATAATCAGGCTGCCGCGTGAACAGGATATAACATCCAAAGCAGATCAAATAAAGTGGAATGATTGACTTATACAAAATAGTCCATTTAAACAAAACGACTTATTGAGCAAAACTCAATAAGTCGTTTATTATCATATAATTATAATTAATTAGCGAGACTTCTAAAGTCGACCGGAACCAGCTTACTAACCCCCGCCTCCTGCATGGTTACCCCATAAATCACATCTACCGCACTCATGGTCTGCTTATTATGGGTTACAATGATGAACTGCGAGTTATCGCTGAACTTCTTAATCATCTGTGTAAACTTGCCCACGTTAGCATCATCCAAAGGAGCATCCACCTCATCCAAGATACAGAATGGAGCCGGCTTGATCAAGTAGATGGAGAACAACAGTGCGGTTGCGGTTAAAGTCTTCTCTCCTCCACTCAACTGGGTAATAGAAGATGGGCGTTTGCCTTTAGGCTTAGCCACAATATCAATACCCGTCTCTGCCAGATTGGTTGGATCAACCAAAATCATATCTGCGGTATCTTCTTCTGAAAATAGTGCTTTAAATACCTTTTGAAAATTCTCTCGCACTTTATTGAAAGTATCCAAGAACTGCTGGTTTGCGGTTGCTTCCACTTCTTGAATGGTCTGCAATAGACTCTCTTTGGCGCTCACCAAGTCGTTCTTCTGTTCCAAAATGAATTCATATCGCTTCTTCATTTCAGTATACGCTTCTATGGCAGTAGGATTCACTTCCCCCATATTCTCTAGACGCTTCTTCATTCTATCAGAACTGCCCTGCAATTCTTCCAAGCTTGTTTCAGAAGTTCTTGGCTGTTCTAATATCTCATCTAATTCAACTTTAAACTCAACGTGTAACCTTTCTTTCATACCAGCCAATTGCAGCTTCAGTTCATTTAGGCGGTCTTTGATCTCTGTTACCAAATGATCAATCATTTCCTTGCTCTTCACCTTTAAACGAAGGGCCGATTCTTTTTCCTGCAAACTATTTCTGAGGTTATAATAAGCCTGATCTGCTTCATTCAATAATTTCTCTTCCACTTCTTTCAAACGCAACAATTCCAGCAAGGCCTGTTCTGCATCTTGCATGGCCAGTGCCCCTTCTTCTATATTTCCAGAAGCTTCCGATAATTCCTTGGTATTGGCTTCAATTTGATTATATAAATCATTTAACTGATTCTCTTTGAACACCAATTCCTGCTTCAAGCCATTGATCTTACTCTGCTGCCTGGTTAACTGAAGATTGATCTCATTGTATTGTACCGATGCGTAATTGTATTCTTGCTCAGCCAATTGATAGTCCTGTTCCACAAATTTCATCTCGTTGGTGGTAGATAGTAACGCTTCGTTAAGTCCAATTAAAGCTTCCCTAGTTTCAGCAATGGCTTCTTGCTCTTCTTCTAAACGCAACTCTATATCTTCCAATCGCTGTTGGCCCGACTGTTGGGCGTGTTGCAAGTTCTCAAACTTGTTTTTTGCCGCAAACAACTGATTGGTCAGCTGGTTGATTTCGTTTTCGGTTTGTTTGATGGCCGTATCTTTCAAACGTTCATTGAAAAGCATTACGTCGTTATGCTTTATTTTGATCTCGTTTTTCAAGGCATTTACCACCGCGTCTTGCAAGATGATTTCGTCTTGTAGTTTTTCTAGGTTTTTAGCCCTACCAATTTTTTTACCCTCAAACAAGCCTACGCTACCTCCGGTAAGGGTGTATTTACCCTTTACATATTTGCCATGCTTTTCTAGCACCACCGCGCCATTGCTATTTTTGATGGCATCTTCGTTTTCAGCGATATATACATTTCCCAAGAGGTATGCTGCTAAGTGCTGATATTGCTCGTCCACTTCAATCACATCAAGTGCCTTGATGGTATTTGCAGGCTGATGGGTTTCCACTTTAATGTCCTTGAATTGGTCCATCAAGAAAAAATTGGCCTTGCCTTTTTTGTGATCGTCCAAAAGCTGAACCGCTTGCAAACCCTCCATCAGGTCGTTTACCACATAATAGTTCAGGTAGGGTTCCAATACATTTTCTACAGCTGCGCGATATTCTTCGGCAACATAGATGATATCAGAAAGGATTGGCGCACTATGGTTCCAATTTGGATTCTTGTGCAGGAATTTGATGCTCTCCGGATACCCTTCCATGGAATCGATCAAGCTTTTCAATAAGGCAAACTCGTTGCGCTTGGCGTCTAATTTTCTGCTTTCTTCGGCCAAATCATTGCGTAAAGCCTCCATTGCTGCCTGGGTTTCAAAAATCAAACCCTTGGTCTTTTCTTGTTCGTCTAACAATAAATGTAGATCTGAACGCTTTGATTCCAAAATGGATTCCTTTTCCGCTAATTCAGCTGTCAATTGCTCAACCTGGTAATTGCGATTAGATTTCTCATCCGTTAATTGAACCTGAGCTCTTTGCAAGTTTTGGATACTGGTATCAGCAACCGCCACTTTTTTCTCTGCGTCAAATTGGGCACGTTGAATCTGTTGGTATTTACCCCGTAACGCATCCACCCCAGATCGCTTTTGATCGAAGGACTGTCGTTTTGTTTCTATATCTCCCTTAGCCGTCTCTACCCTGTCTTGCATTTCTGCCAAACGACCCTCTTCCTCACCCACTTGCATTTGGGTAAATTCAATACTATCGCCAATTGTTTTGAGCTGACCCGTTGCCTTATCTAAAAAGGTTTTTAAGCCAACTTCTTTTTCCTTTAAGAATTGCAATTTCTGTGTAGCTAGGTTCTTTTCATTTTCCTTACCGCGTAGGTTTTGGAGCATATCGTTGAACCCATGCTGCTGCGCTTGTAAGGCTTTTTCCTTTTCAATGAAGCCGAATTTCTCCTGTTCAATCGCCGCATCTTCTGTGGCGATTTCAGCCTCAAGTTGGAATTTTTTATCTACCTCAGTTTCTTGCTGATGGTTCAAATCTTGGTATGTTACATTGAATCCTTCCAAGGCGGCTTTTGCCAATTCTATGGAGATCTCTTTGTAATCTCTCTTTATTTCAAAATATTTTTCAGCCTTTTTCGACTGATTCTCAAGGGTTTTGAGTTGGTTATTGATTTCAAATAGCAAGTCTTCAATACGAGCCAAGTCTTGCTCAGTAGCATCTAACTTAGTCTTGGCTTCTTTTTTACGGGTCTTGTAAATGGTAATGCCCGCTGCTTGTTCTAACATTCTTCTTCTGCTATTCTCTTTGTCTTTGATGATGTCGTCAACCATCCCTAATTCAATAATGGCATAGCTATCAGTACTTACACCGGTATCTAGGAATAGGTTATGAATGTCTTTCAATCGGCAGCTCACATCGTTCAAACGATATTCACTTTCCCCATTTTTATAAAAACGACGCGTTACAGTAACAGTACTGAATTCAGTTGGAAGCAGGTTTTTGGTGTTTTCAAACGTCAGACTCACTTCGGCCATTCCACTGGCACTCCTTGTTTTGCTACCATTAAAAACCAATGCATCCAAGTTTTCACTGCGCAATGCAGATATTTTTTGCTCCCCTATAACCCAACGAATACTATCAATAATATTGCTTTTGCCACAGCCATTTGGCCCAATGATGCCGGTGATACCTTCGTCGAATGTGACAACGGTTTTATCAGCAAAGCTTTTGAACCCTTTAATTTCTAGCGATTTTAGTCTCACGGTAATCCTGTTTAGTACTTGCGAACATAGTAAAAATGAGGTAGAAAAAAGATTTTAACATATGGGCTGTGCATAAGAGGTGGAGAAATAAGAATTGAAAAATAATTTTGAACATTAATATGAATACAATTAATTGATTAACAAATAATTGCAAATTTTAATTAAACTAACTAATTTACTAGTTTTGATCAACCTTTTAATTCCTAACGGAAGCTTATATTTGCCTATACCAAGCTTCAAAAAAAGTGCCGACAATTGTATTCACTGTTACCAATGAATTGAACCACGACCAGCGGATGCAAAGAATCTGTCATTCGCTAACAAAAGCTGGGTATCAGGTTTTACTAGTGGGCAGAAAAAAAAGGGGCACCAAGCCCCTCACCGACCAAATTTTTATACAAAAAAGGCTTCGCTGTTTTACCCATAAAGGGGCCATCTTTTACGTTGAATTCAATATCCGGCTTTTCCTATACCTCCTTTTCACCAAAGCCACCATTCTTTGCGCTATTGACCTCGACACTATCTTACCCGTCTATTTTGCTAGTAAAATGCTTGGCATCAAGAGAGTTTATGATGCACATGAATATTTCACAGAACAAAAAGAAATCATCCGTAGGCCAAAAATTCAACGGATCTGGAAAGCAATTGAAGCATTTGCCATACCCAGGTTTCCGTCAGGTTACACCGTAAATAACTGGATTGCAACTAGTTTTGAAGCCCAATATGGGGTCACATACGCAGTCATTAGGAATTTGCCAAGACTAACACGCCAACACAACAACCAACTTAAAACCATTCAAAGAAACCAAACAACATTAAACCTCAATCACCTATATACCCAAACAATTGATCTTGATCTAACATTAAATACACAGGAAAAATTCTTCCTCTATCAAGGCGCTATCAATGAGGGCAGAAGTTTCGAAACCCTACTTCCTGCTATGAAACAGGTGGATTGCAAGTTACAAATTTACGGTACAGGAAATTTTATAAATCAATCATTATCAATTATAAATGACGAGTTACTTGCTAATAAAGTTTCAATATTTGAACCACTTATCCCTACAGAATTAAAACAGATTACGCCAACAGCATTTGCTGGAATTACCTTGTTTGATGCAGAAGGGGCCAACCAATACCATTCCTTAGCCAATCGCTTTTTCGATTATATCATGGCAGGAATTCCGCAGATTTGTGTGGACTATCCCGAATACCGTGCCATCAACCAACAGTTTGAAGTGGCTTTTCTCATTAAAAACACCACTGTAGAAACAATTGCAGCAGGATTGAACAAATTACTCAATGACCCTGTTTTATACAAAAGACTCAAATTGAACTGTCTGGAAGCACGTAAAACCCTAAATTGGGAACAGGAAGAATCAGTGCTGCTTAATTTTTACAAGAACTTAATACCATAGACCATTTGGAGAAGCACTTACATATCATATCTTTCAACGTTCCGTTTCCGGCCGACTATGGCGGGGCCTATGACCTCTTTTATAAACTACCTGCTTTGCAAGCCGCTGGGGTTAAGATTCATTTACATTGTTTTGATTATGGTAGAGGGAGGCAAGAAGCCCTTAACCAATACTGTGTATCTGTAGATTATTATATTAGAGAGAAGGGTCATAAAGCTATTTCAACTACCCTTCCGTATATAGTATCTAGTAGAAAGAACGAAACCCTCCTCAACAACCTTCTCAAAAACGATTACCCCATTTTCATGGAAGGGGTTCACTGTAGCTACCCTCTAATGGACGATCGATTTAAAGATAGAAAATGTTTTGTTCGATTGCATAATGTGGAATATCAGTACTACCGAGACTTATCCAAATCCAGCAGTTCCCTACTTAAAAAGGTTTATTATTGGAATGAAAGCAGGCTTTTACGCAAATACGAATCTTTTATTGCCAAAAAAGCCACTTTCTGGGGTGTTACTGAACAAGACAACAATGTTTATCGGCAAGAATTTGGTTGTAACAATATTGAACTCCTTCCCCTCTATCTGCCTGAATGGGAACAAAGTTCTTTAGAAGGAATGGGCAATTATTGTTTGTATCACGCCGATCTCAGCGTTGAGGCCAACCACAAAGCAGCCGTCTGGCTTTTGGAGCAAGTCTTTCATAAAATCAAGATCCCTTTGGTGATTACAGGAAAGAACCCTTCTGAGAAATTGGTTGAGTTGGCGCACCTACAAAGTCATACTTGTTTGGTAGCAAACCCATCTGAGAAGGAGATGCAAGACATGATTCAAAAAGCACATATCAATGTACTACCCGCATTTATACATACCGGCATGAAGGTGAAATTAATCAATGCCTTATTCAATGGCAGACACTGTGTAGTCAACGATGCAATGGTAGAAGGCTCGGGGCTAGCTTCAGCTTGTTATACAGGCACTACAGCAAATGCGTTCCAGGAACTCATCTCTCAACTTTATCACCAACCATTTACTTCCAATGAAATTGCAGGGAGAAAAAGATTGCTATCTAATATGTTCAATAACGCTGCAAATGCTAAAAAACAAATCGAGTGGATTTGGGGAGAATAAAAAAAAACGAATAAAAAAAAATAATTTAGTGGCTTCCTCTTTTTTTAATGTAAGTAGGGTTCCTATATCCATGAAGTACAGCAAATATGATTACTTTTTTCAGTTCCTCATTTATGATAAAATGAATCTGATATGGGAAAATAGAAAGGTTAGCAGTTCTAAAATTTGTATCCCTAAATCCGAATGAAAACGGGTTTAATTCAATTTTATTTACTATTTTTTTTACATCATTTAAGAATGTATAACCTAAACCTGAAACTAGGGAATTGTAATAATGGGTAGTATCTAAGATGTCAGATTGGGCCTCTTCTAAAAGAAATAACGAATAATTAGGCACCGTTGTTTTTCTCATTTATTTCTTTTTCAAAGTCTTCCCATGTGGAAAGTTTTGATTGACCAGATTGGTATTTTTCAAACCTTTCTTTTAATATTATTTTATGCCATTCTGGGGAAGTTTTTGATAATACAATTTCTGATGACTCCAAACCTAAAGCATCTGTAACCTCTTTAAAAAGCAACAGCTTGTCTTCCGGAATATTAAGTGTTATTTGAGGCATCATTACAAGTATTAAATTAAAAAGAAATGATGAGTATATAGCAAAACTAAAAACATTTTATACTGTTTAGTTACTTGCACTATCCACTACTTTGCCCAATTCTGTTTTAAGCATTCTTGAAGGATAGCGGTTGATGACTATGAAGTCGTGCGTGGCCATTAGTACTGTTGTTCCATAGTCTTTGGCGATGCGCAAAAGTAATTGCATGATTTCATCGCTGGTTTCTGGATCTAGGTTGCCTGTAGGTTCATCTGCCAAGATCAGTTTGGGGGAATTGAGTAAGGCTCTAGCGATATCAACTCTTTGTTGTTCTCCTCCACTCATTTCAAAAGGCATTTTGAAACCCTTGCTTTTTAAACCTACTTTATCTAAAACGTCATTGATCTTTTCTTCCATGAGCATTTCATCTTTCCAGCCAGTTGCTTTCAACACAAATTTGAGGTTCTCGTGCACCGTTCTATCTGTCAGCAGTTGAAAATCTTGGAATACTACGCCAAGATTCCTTCTCAAAAAAGGTACTTTCTTCCAGTCCATCGTTCTCAGATCAAAGCCAACCACAGTACCAGACCCTTCTGTTAAGGTCAGTTCACCATAAAAGGTTTTCAAAAGCGAACTCTTTCCTGTACCAGTTTTTCCTACGAGGTAAACAAATTCACCCTTTTGAATTTCAAAATTTACATCTTGCAAGATTAGGTTAGCCCCTTGATAAATATTGGCATTCTTTATTGATACGATAGCTTCAGACATATAGATAATTCAAAAGTAAAAATTCAAAAGTAAAAAGTAAAAAATCAAAAGTAAAATAATACTCAATTTAAAAGATTCGGTTCAATTTTGTTGTTAATATTCCAGTTGGTTCTTGTTAATATTCGAATAGTAGTTCCCCTTTTGCCGTTTTTAGTACGAGTTCCTTTTTAGCTGATGCTTCTACCCTTCCAACAACTTGTGCGGCAATATTAAATTTTGCGGATTCGGCTATTAGTAATTCGGCCGTTTGTGCATCGGTGAAAACCTCTAATCGATGTCCCATATTAAATACCTGATACATTTCTCGATCGTCTGCTCCAGAATTTTCTTGGATCAATTGAAAGATGGGTGCCGCTTCAAATAGATTGTCTTTTACAATCCTTAAAGGCTTGGGTAGGTATTTCATGCATTTGGTCTGCCCCCCTCCACTGCAATGAATTAATCCAGTAATGGCATCGAAATAGTTATCGAGCATTAGTTTCATCAAAGGAGCATAAGTTCTTGTGGGCGATAATAAGAGTTTTCCAATATTGGTAGTTTCCCCATCAATTGTAATGGGATCGGTCATTTGATTCTTGCCCAAATACACCACCGAATCATTCAATGTTGGTTCAAAAGTTTCCGGATAGTTTTTGTATTTTTTGCCCAATACATCGTGCCTGGCACTGGTTAGTCCGTTCGAGCCTAGTCCACTGTTATACTCCGTTTCATAACTAGCCTTACCATAACTTGCAAATCCAACAATCACATTTCCTTCGCTAATTTTTTCATTGGTCACCAATTTGTTTTTGGGCCAACGGGCGGTCATGGTACCATTCACGGCTATGGTTCTAACCACGTCACCCACGTCGGCTGTTTCACCTCCTAGGTAATGAATATTCACGCCATAGCCCGACAATTGGTTGAAAAAATCTTGGGTTCCGTTGATGATTTGTTCTAATACTTGACCGGGTATCAATAATTTATTCCGGTCGATGGTTGAGGAGAACAAAATATTATCGGTGATGCCCACACAGAGTAAATCGTCGAGGTTCATGGCCACCGCATCTTGTGCGATGCCTTTCCAAACGGAGATATCGCCGGTTTCTTTCCAATAGAGATAGGCTAAAATACTTTTAGTCCCAGCCCCATCGGCGTGCATAATATTCACCCAATTTTGGTCGCCACAGAGAAAATCGGGATATATTTTACAAAATGCATCTGGATAGAGACCCTGATCCAATTTTTGAATAGCTGCATGCACTTCTTCTTTCTGAGCTGAAACACCGCGTTGCGCGTATAATGACATGGTGGAAATTTGGAATTTTCAATGATTTTAACTGCTGCAAATGTACAATTTTCCGACTTCCATCCGAAGCCTTAGATTTGCACCCAATTATGCAGGTACACTTTCTGGCACAAAAACAGCTTCCAGCTTTTAATAAGGCAGTGGTCACCATTGGCAGTTTTGACGGTGTGCACCTAGGTCATCGGCTAATTATTGACCAATTAAAAAAAGAGGCGGCGTTGATTGGAGGCGAAACGGTCATTATCAGTTTTTATCCACACCCTAGGTCAGTGATTGCAAAAAATCCAGAAAATGTGAAGTTGCTCTGCACACTGGAAGAAAAAATCAGTTTGTTGGAAGCTACCGAAATAGACCATTTGGTAATCGTTCCTTTTAATTTGGATTTTGCCCATCAGTCGGCCGAATCTTATATCAGTAATTTTCTTTATCATAATTTCCATCCGCATACGGTGATCATTGGATACGACCATCGATTAGGAAATAATCGTGTATTCGACTATCACTAAATTGATGCATATGCAAAGCAAATGGGCTTTAAAGTAAAAGAAATACCGGAGCATATTTTGAACGAAGTGGTAATTAGTTCCACCAAAATTAGACATGCTATTACTGACAATGCCATTGAAATAGCCAATCAGTTTTTGGGATACCCCTATTTTTTTGAAGGTACGGTTATAAAAGGAAACCAATTGGGTAGAACCCTAGGATTTCCCACTGCAAATATTTCGGTATTATATCCCAATAAATTAATTCCTGGCAACGGCGTTTATGCGGTTACTGCCAGAATCAAGAATAGTAAGACTTCCATTGATAGTAGCCATCTTCAAAAAAAGGAGCATCAATCAAAGGATTCAGTCTTAAAAGGAATGATGAATATTGGTGTACGCCCCACTGTTGATGGAATAAATCGTGTCATTGAAGTCAACCTTTTTGATTTCAACGAAGATATCTACAACCAAACCTTACAAGTGTATGTTCATCATTATATCCGTGGCGAAATAAAATTTTCTGGGCTGGATGCATTGAAAGAGCAGTTGGCGAAGGATAAAATTAGTGTGATAGAAAAAGCAGTTAAAATAGGTTTTGAGTTTAAAAATGGGGAACTGTAACAATAACTAAAAGCTATTGCATCATCTTCACCACCATTTCCTTCATCAAACCTGCGTCAGATGTGCCGCCGTCGTTGACGCCTAGGCTTCTTAGGTTATACTGGTTTAATAACAATAAAATGCGTTCTACTGCTGCATAATCATATTTACGAGACGCGCTTAAATAGTCTTTGGCAAAAAACGGGTTCACACCAATGCCGGCGGCAATGGCTTTGTCGTCTGCCCCTGGCATAGCATAGACCATGAACACTTTGCTGAAAAAATTATAGATGGAGGGCAATACTAATTGTATGGGTGCCGACTTTGGATTGGCCTCAAAATACTGAATAATGCGAATAGCCTTAGCTAAGTCCTTTTGTGCAATGGCCGTTTGTAATTCAAAGGGATTGAACTCCTTGCTGATGCCTATATAGTTTTCAATATCGTCTTCTGTGATTCCTTTTCTTGCACCAAGGTTTACCGCCAGTTTCTCTACTTCATTGACAATCCTACTCAAATCGTTGCCTATATGGTCTACCAATAATGCGAGGGCTTTGGGATTAATGGTTAGTCCATGTTGCAGGATCATTTGGGTTGTCCAGTCGGGCAACTGATTCTCATATAACTTCTTCGTGCTCAATAATTCAGTCTTGCTCTTGAGTAGCTTGGCCAATTTTGATCGGCCATCTACTTTTTTTTCTTTGTAGCTCACAACAAAGACGGTGCTTTTAAGGGGATTGTCGATATAGTTTTCCAGCTTTTCTATATCCTTCATGTGCTGCGCTTCTTTCAGCAACACAACTTGTCTCTCCGCAAACATGGGATAGCGCATACAAGAATTGATCACGGAAGCCCAGTCGGCGTCCTTACCATAATAAACAGACAAATTAAACCCAGCTTCGGCCTCGGTCAATATCTTGTGTTCCGCCCAGTCAACTACTTGGTCTATAAAATACGACTCCTCTCCTTCAAGCCAGTAAACCGGTTTAAATAGGCCTTTTTTCCAGTCACCAATGATTTTTTCTACCGACATGGATGCAAAGATAAAAGCTTCTGGCACGATTTTGGATTAATAATGGCAAAGGCGAAGAAAGATTGGTTCGCCTATCTATTTGAAACAATAAAAAACAAAACATGAGCTACTCTGCAGTTAATCCCCCCCAGACTCCACAACAAAACGACAATCGTAAATTAATTTACGGAATTTTAATCACCGCATTGTTAGCAACATGGGGCTATATATTCTACGACAAAAGTCAAACGAAAGAAACAATCACCGTATTAGAAACAAAAATCACCAATGTAGATAGTGCACGTACTGCTATTCAACAAGACTTTTTGTTGGTATCAGCAAAAGCAGATTCATTGACCCAAAACAATATCCAACTACAGGGTACATTGGCCGAAAAAAGCAACGACATTCAAACCCTGAAAAGCAATATAGGAAGCATTCTACGCAAGAAAAATGCTACCGCTGCTGAATTAGGTGATGCAAAGAAAATGATCAATGAATTGAATGGTAAGATTAATGGATTATTTGTTGAAATTGACCAATTGAAGGGCGAAAACAAACAATTAAATACTGCTAATCAACAATTGAGCACAGAGAAAACACAGTTGAGTACTGATAAACAAAACTTAGAAGAAAACCTCAATAAAACCAATGCAGAGAAGCAGCAATTAGCAGAAAAAGTAGACGTAGCTTCTACCCTTCATGCTTCCAATATTGGTATTGCAGCTATCAACTTAAAAAATAGCGGCAAAGAATCAGAAACTTCAAGTGCAAAAAGAGCCGATTATATGCGTGTAAGTTTTGTATTGGATCCAAACCGTATTAGTTCAAATGGCAGCAAGGATTTGTATGTAGTAATCACCGGACCTGATGGAAAAATTTATAATGAAGGCGGCAACTTCACTACTCGTGAAGAAGGTGAAAAAGGCTATACCAATAAAGTATCTGTAAACTATGAGCAAGGCAAAGTAGTTCCAGTAAGTTTTAACTGGAAAAAGACCGATAAATATGTAGAAGGAAATTATAAAGTAGAAATCTATCACAATGGATTTAAAATTGGCGAAAGTGTAAAGACCTTAAAAAAAGGTGGCTTATTTAGTTAATTAACAAAGCACAGAAAAACCAACAATAATAATCTCTTGATTGAAAGATCCCCTGTTCAAAAAAGAACAGGGGATCTTTTTTGCCTTTTGACTTTTTACCGTACTTTAGAACCATGATGGCATCTTGGTTTAATTGGCGTACCCTATTAGTACTTATAGCAGTTGCAATTGTAAGTGGCACCATTGTCTATTCGCAATATTTATCAGGCAAGATTGCAAAAGAGGAAAGAAAAAATGTAGAAGCATGGGTAGAAGCGCAAAGAACCATATTGTATTCTTCAGATACAGCTAGCCTTAATCTGGCTTCTAAAATTATTACTGAAAACGACCAGATACCCATTATTGAAACCAATGAAAAAGACAGCATCACAGATCATATAAATCTCGATTCTGTAAAATCATTAGATAAAGTATATGTTGAAAAAAAGTTCAGAGAATTTAAATCACTGCATCAACCGGTTATCTGGATTGCACCGCTGGATTCCACTAAACGTAATCACTATTATTATGGTGAATCGAAACTGCTGAAAG
>JANOYH010000014.1:0-7505 GCA_031428775.1 Bacteroidota bacterium | reverse complement strand
GGCTTTTAAGTTGAGTCCATTCGATATTGTCTCTATTCGCAAATCGCCCATCTATAAAGAGCAAATCAATGTAACCATAGAAGGCGAAGTGGTGTATCCGGGTAATTATACCCTAGCGGGAAATGCAGAAAAAATTTCTGATTTACTAAAAAGAGCCGGCGGATTGAAACTGAAGGGATTTGCAGGAGGTGCCATATTGATTCGGAAAACCTATCGCGACATGTCTGAGAACGACATTACACTGGTCAACAACAAAACAAACCTGATCAACCAACAAAGCTATAATAACACAAAGGTTGCTTTAAACGATACGGCTAATTTTAAAAACCTCAACAAAGAACAAAAAGTAGTAGGCATCAGATTAGAAAAGATTTTAGCAGAACCAGGCTCATCAGAAGATTTGTTTTTATTGGAAGGCGACATTTTGAAAGTGCCCAAAGAATTACAAACCGTCCAAACATTTGGTTCAGTGAATGTGCCCAAGCAAATAGTATTTTATCAAGGCATCAGTTTCAAGGAGGTGATTAGGGAAAGCGGCATGTATAGTATTGGTGCGTCTAAGAAAAATTCATATGTGGTGTATCCCAACGGACAAGTACGAAAAACGCATAGCTTTTTGTTTATCCGCAGTTATCCAGAAATAAAAGCGGGTACAGAAATATATGTGCCTGCTAAAAGACCAAGAACCAGATTATCAACGGGTGAGTTGGTGGGCTTATTCACCAGTTTAACCGCATTGATGGGAGTGATCATTGTATTAGCCAAGTAGCCTTCAATTTTAAGGATAGCGTTCAATTTTAATGATAGATGGATAACCAAACAGTTTCAACAATCAAGATGGGCGACCTATTAGATAGTCTCCTGGGCTTTTTCAAGGCCCTACTAGCCTCTTGGAAAATGGCCTTTGTTTTGATGTTAATTGGAAGCCTTTTAAGTTTGACTTATTATTTTGTTCAAAAACCTAAATACGAAGGAACCGCCTCTTTTATACTAGAAGAAAAAGGGAGCAGTATGGGGGGGAGTTTATCTGGACTAGCGTCTCAATTTGGGGTTGATATTGGCAGTCTAACAGGCAGCGCAGGTTTATTTGCAGGAGACAATATTTTAGACATTTTGCGATCTAGAACCATCATTGAAAAAGTGTTGTTGACTAAAATAGATGCTTCTAAAAAAAATACCCTAGCTGATTTATACCTCGACTTTACCCTGCAAAGAAAAAAATGGTCAGATCAAGCGGCATTAACCAATATCAGTTTTGCTAATTATCAACCAAATTCATTCAACAGTAGATTACAAGACTCCGTGTTATTGGTCATTTACCAAAAGCTAACAAAGAAACATGTAACTGTGGAGCGTTTAAACAAAAAGGGTTCCATCATACAAGTGGTAACAGTATCTGCCAATGAACTGTTTTCAAAATTATTTACAGAGCGATTGGTTCAAGAAACCATGAAAATGTACCTAGACATTAAAACGGGCACTGCCGTTAAAAACATCCATCGCTTAGAGCAGCGCTCTGATTCCTTGCTGGCCATCCTCAATAACAAATCCTATAAATCGGCCTCCCTTCAAGTCTTGGACGCCAATATCGCTTATAAATCAACGGCTGTACCAGTAGAAGTATCGCAACGTGAAAAAACGGTTGCTTATGCATTGTACACCGAAGTGATTAAGAATTTAGAAGCAAGTAGGATGGCATTGGCAGGACAAACACCCATCATTAATTTACTGGACAATTCTAAATTTCCCTTGGAGGATCAAAAAAAATCTTTTTGGTTATTATTAGTGATGGGATTGATTGGCGGACTAGCCATTACAGTGATAGTAGTCTTCGTATCGTATAACCCTAAACCTGTTACCATCAACTAGAAACAGGGCTGCCATGGATACAATTTTATTGCTACGGTCCTTCGGCGATTTTGTCATTGCTTTGTATCATTTACCTGCTGATAAGCCTGTTCGGCTAGTTGCTTCTTCGCATTTAAAAGACTTATATCAGTCCTTTTATCCCTTTCTAAATCCTGCACAGCAGTCGGTTCAGTTTCTTGACATCGGCATCCAACACAACCTTTTAGCGGCATTTACCAATCGGTATTTTTTTAGTTTTCAAAATTTGCGAGAACTAAAAGAACTGCGTAAAATAGTATTGGACAATACGCAGAAAAATGAGCACCCTCAAGAACAAGCCTATTCAGAAAAACTGTTTTTAGAACAAAAAAGAAGGGCATGGGTGTTAAAATTGACAACAGGTTTTAGTTTTGGTAGCATTCATCAAAATGGAAATGTATATGATGCTTGGTCGAGGTTTTATGGACATGAAACACCCATAAAACAAGCAACCATTAGCTTTAAAAAGTTGTTGATTTTTCCTGATTCTAGGTTGGAACGAAAAGTGATAAATGAGGATGTTATTCAGCAAATAGAGATGGGGGTTTCTGAGATGGGGATTGAAGTTATAAGAGCACATTTTGGGATGGCAAACCACCCCGCTTCATTTTATACAAATTTTTCTGAATTGATTAAGTTAATACAAGAAGCGGATTTTGTGATTAGTTCAGATAGTTTGCCGGCGCATATTGCCCAATTATTACAGAAACCACACGCCATTGTTTATGCATCAAAAATTAACCATGAATGGGTAACGCCTTTTGCAAGAGCCAATGGTTGGTTGTTTACCTTTGATACCATTGAACAACTAGCGAACAAAATCAAGGAAAATATTCATTCAATTTAAGGAGATGATAAAAATAACCAACCATTAATTTGAAGACCTATCTCATCTATTCTAAGTCTGAATTGTCTCGCCAATCAAATATTGAAAGGCTACAATTGCTGTTGCCAGAACTGGAATTAGTGGAAGCCTTTTATCCAAACAAACAAAAAACACCCTTTTTAAAAAAAGCAATGGCGGTTTCTTTGCAAAGAACGGGAGCAGCTCTTTTAGCAGGAGAAATTGGGTGTTTATTAAGCCATAGGGCTATCTGGAGAAAGATTGCTGCTTCAGACATAGATGCAGCAACACATTGCTTGGTGTTGGAGTCAGACAGTCGTTTAAACAATCCTGATCTACTAGTTAATTTTGATAAGGGGCTCATTACTCCGTACGACCTATTTTTCTGGGGTGCATGGGATGGGCATATGCAAATATTCAAAAATGGTAGAATGAGCATTAATGAGTATCAAATTGGTACGCCTTTTCTTAAATCAATCTATTGTACTTACGGTTATAGCCTGAACAAGCAAACGGCTAAATTTTTATTAAAGCGGACAGGCAAATTCAATTATCCGGTTGATCAGTATAAACGATTCATGCAACAGAATGATTTGAAAATTGGCGGAATTGTTCCAGAGTTAATCAGTACAACTGGCGATGCTAGCAATATCAGAACAAACCGAAAATGGGAATGGGCAAATCAACTATATTTAAGGCTATTGGATTTTAAAAACTATTTGATCTGTTATTTTAAATGAGTCAATTTAAAAAACTATATCTGAATGCCTATTTGTTGGTATTTGCACTTTATGTGTACTTCAACAAAGGCATAGCCTATAGTTATGGGGTGGAAATATTATTAGTGATTGGGGTATTGATGCTCTTGTTTAATTTTCGCAAAATTGAAATCCCACTCGATCGAAAAATTATTTTATTAATAGGGTTTTTGATAGTGGGAATATTTTATATGATTAGAGGGGTGGGCAAATATCCTTTGATTGACCTAGTTCGGGATAGCTTTATATTCAATTATGCCTTATTTGTTTTTATCATCCTCTATTTAAAAGACCACCTTAACTATTTAACCAAGGGCATTTATACTATTTATGCATGGTTTCCATTAGTAGCAACCATTTCATTTCTAACACTATCTTACGTTCCAAAAGCAGACCAACTTTCACTATTCGGATCCATTTCTTTATTGCACTATAAGTATGGAGATCTGGCGGTGCACTTGTTTATCGCCACCTTGTTTTTGTTAAATGGGAAAATCAAATTAGCACCCAGGTTTTTTGTAGCCAATTCCATCTTAATTGCCTACCTATTATTAATTGCCTCCTCCTTTAGTAGAGCAGGGATGTTGTGCTTTGTACTTTCATTGGGGTTATTTTTTGTTTTCTCTAAAAATGAACTACTGAAAAAACAATTAGTAGGGTATCTACGATTTGCTCCTATCATCTTAATCATTGCTTTGCCCATTTATTTGAGTACCAGTGTAAAGGAAAATTTTCAAGGAAGAAAAGTGGGATTAGACCAGTTGGGAGAAAATATTAGTAGTATTGTCAGCACAGAAAAAGGAAGTACCCAAAGCAATAACAATGTATGGCGATTGGTGTGGTGGGGCAAAATCATTGACTATACTTTTATGGGTGAATATTTTTTACAGGGAAAAGGGTTAGGGATGAGTTTGGCAGAAGACGACAACATTGAAATGAGTGAAGAAAATGACGTTAGATCGCCCCATAATTTTCATTTAAACATTTTGGCGAGGTTTGGGGTGCCCCTATTTTTGACTTGGTTGTATTGGCTTTCACTACATTTTAAACTGTTCAAGCAAAAGAGCCTTTCGCCCAATAGTTTAATGTACTTATCTATCATAACCATGTTTCTTTTAAACGCCTCACTAGACGTTTTTTTAGAAGGCCCCATGGGTGCTTTTCCATTTTGGACAATGGTAGGACTATTCTATATTTCAAATAGCACAATCGAGTGAAAAAAATATTTGATACCGTTTTAAAGAATTCAAGGTATTTACTCAACCTATCAGCAACGTTTTTGTCGCAGTTGGTCAGTGCCATTTCTGTATTAGTCTTAACCCCTTTGTTATTGGAAAGACTAGGTACGGAACATTTTGGAACCTATGGAGTGATCTTGAATGTAGTAGTCTTTTCAACGGTATTTGATTTTGGTTTTAATATCGGCTTCTTAAAAAGGTTGATTGAAAAGAAAGAGGATCTGTTGGTTTTGTTGAATACGCTTTTTTTCTTTTTTGTGGGCATGTTCTTTTTCTATGTGTGCTTGTTTTTTGTATTGTACACATGGGGCTTTGTAAAAATTGAAGCAGGGATTCCATTTTTTGCCTGCATCACGGCACTTTTAATTATCCAGAATATCCTAGCGCTTTTATTTGACGTGATTATCCAGTCGGTCAATAAGATTTTTCTGGGAAGAGCCATCCGGATATCAAAATTATTACTGGAATTTGTGTTGTTACTAATCCTCTCTAAAAACGGGACTGTTCCCTTATTATTGATAACCAGTGCAGTAGTGAATTTCTTATATTTATTGGTATTAATGTTTTTTGCTCGAAAGGAAATATGGTATCAGTTTTCATTGAAATTATTTAGTTTTTCTGTAATACTCAACCACTTCAAATACAGTTTCTGGTATTTTTTGAGCTCCATTGCAGTAGTGTTGGTGTTTAATTCGCAGTTGATGATGATGAATATGATAGCTGGTTCAACAAGTGTGGCCAAATACCTGATGATTACAAAGTTTTACGACATTATGCGTATTGGGTTAACCAATTTTACTGTTGTGTTATTCCCCACATTGGCTACCATACAGGCTGAAGGAGATTGGGTGTTGATTAAGGAAATGTATTTTAGTGCCATAAAACGGATCGTATTAATGGGTATTGGGATCTTTCTAATAGTGTGGTTGGTAGTAGAGCCGTTCTTTCTAAAATGGAGTAAGTTTAATGACGCTGAAATGTCCTTGTTATTTATGCTATTTGCTGTGTTCATTTTATTTATTGTGATAGAAAATGTATCGGCTACTTTTCTATCGGCCCTTCGGGAAAATAAAGCCCCCACTATTGTAGCATTATTTCAAGGAGTTGTGGGGTTGGTCTTGGGATATTTTCTTTTATTAAAAATGGGCGTAGCAGGTCTAGCATTGGCATCTTTAATAGCATTACTAGCAACCAATTTTTGGTTTAATCCGATGTATCTTTTAAAGAGAATCAATAGTAATATTGCAAAGCAACAGAAGGTGTAAAGGCAGCAACTATTGATAACTTTGTGTTGAAAAAATGATTTAAAATAAAAGCGATGGTCAAAAAGTTTTTGCAAAATAATCTAACAAAAAAGTCAAGGCATCAATTAAGAAACTTGATAGAAGAGGTAAAGGCGATAGGCTTTGGTTTTAATTTAGATCAATTGGGAAGGATATATAGAACGGATAAAATTGGCTGTCATCATTATACACCACATTATGAACAGCACCTAAAAAAATGGAAGTTCAAAAGAATTAATTTGCTTGAGATTGGGGTAGGTGGATATGAAGACCCTTATGAGGGCGCCAATTCATTGAGGATGTGGAGAAAGTATTTTCCATTTGGTAAAATATTTTCATTAGACATTTTTGACAAATCGCCGCTTCAAGAAAATAGAATTAAAATATTTCAAGGAAGTCAAGTAGATAGTGATTTCCTTGAAACTATCACAAATGAAATAGGCAGCATTGATATTATTATTGATGATGGCAGTCATATCAATGAGCACGTGATAGCCACTTTTAAAATGTTATTCCCCAAGTTAAAAGATGGGGGAATTTACATTATAGAAGACATGCAAACTTCATACTGGAAAGATTATGGCGGCGACAGTGAGCATTTAAAAAATCCAAAAACAATGATGAACTTTTTTAAGGAGCTAACTGATTCCTTAAATCACAAAGAATTGATCCTTCCCAACTATCAACCAAACTATTACGATAAAAAAATTATTTCCATGCATTTCTATCATAATTTGCTATTTATATACAAAGGAAATAATGTGGAAGAATCAAATGTAGTGGTGAATAATCAACTATAAATGGGTATCAAATAATTATAGTTATCAAATAATTGTACCAGTGAAAGAAAGTAAGGCACATCATAAAATTAATGTGGCAGGTGTGAAAATTTCTTCTTTAGGAATGCAGGACTTATTGTTATTGCTTAATGATCATATCATAAATAATATTAAAACGCGTGTTTGTATCACTCCGGTAAATTGTTTAACTGCGGCACACAAAAGTGAAGAATTAAAGCATATTTATAATACAGCCGATTTTGTATTGTGCGACGGGGTGCCTGTTTTATGGGCCTCAAAGCTTCTAGGAACGCCCATTAAAGAAAGAATTACAGGATTAGATTTTACGCCAATATATATAGAAGAGGCTTATTTGCGTGGGTATTCAATGTATTTTTTAGGTGCAAAAGAAGGCGTGGCTGAAGCGCTTGCCCATAAAATGCAACAACAGTTTCCTGCAATTAAAATTCTTGGGTATTATAGTCCCCCTTTCGCAGATAAATTCTCTGAAGAAGAGAACAAAAAAATGCGTGACCAAATCAATGCGCTGAAACCAGATATTCTTTGGGTAAGTTTTACAGCCCCCAAGCAAGACTATTGGATTTATGAGCAAATGGATCAGCTGGATGTGAAAATAGCCGTAGGAGTGGGGGGCGCTTTTGAAGTAACGGCCGGTTTGATAGATAGGGCCCCGCTATTTTTTCAAAAAAATGGCT
>JANOYH010000013.1:0-18453 GCA_031428775.1 Bacteroidota bacterium | reverse complement strand
GATTTAACCTATCAACAAGCGCTTACAGTTGCAAGAGAAAGTGAGGGCATAGTGAAATATGACAATGATACTTACAATCTCTATTATAGCTATTACGATGAAAACGACAAACAGCACGAAGTTCATTTTACGGATGCCGCAACTAATTTTAATACCCTTCGTTTTGCCACTGAATATCCGTTAGCAGGTACTGCCTTATGGCGCTTAGGAAGTGAAGACAGTAGGATCTGGGATTTTTATACCCATCCCATGAGTTTAAATTCATTGGCTAATTTCAATTTTAGTGAGTTTAATAAAGTGGAGGCTACTGATGATGTTGATTTTATGGGTGATGGAGAAATATTAGACGTGCTCTCAACGCCAAGAGCAGGACATATTACACCTGAAATTGATTCCGCTATCATGTTGATCAGTGAAGAACGATACGATTCTTTGCCCAGCATGTTTGTGGTAAAACAAATGGGTAGAATTCCTGCATCGGAAAAAAAATTAGTGCTCACTTTCGATGACGGCCCCGACCCACTATATACCAGACAAATATTAGACATCCTTGCAAAATATAAAATACCCGCTACTTTTTTTGTGGTTGGTATTGAAGCAGAAAATAATATTCCGCTAGTAAAACGTATTTATAATGAAGGACATGAAATAGGCAACCACAGTTTTACGCATCCCAACTTAGCTAAAGTAAGTAAGCAGCGGGCATTATTGGAAATGGATGCTACAAGATTGTTGATAGAATGCATTACTGGACATAGTACCATCATGTTTCGAGCACCCTATAATGCCGATGCCCAACCTGAGAAAATGGAAGAGCTCATTCCGGTTGCACTTAGTAGAACTAGAAATTATTTGACCATTGGAGAAAATATTGACCCAGAAGATTGGGAAGCCGATGAAGTGTCTCATTTTAATGCAGACTCTGTTTTTAATCGAGTGATTCGATTAAGAGACAGAGGAAATATTATTTTGCTACACGATGCTGGTGGTGATAGAACAGCTACCGTTCAAGCGCTTCCACGCATCATAGAATATCTACACAAAAACGGGTACACCTTTATTACGGTGGCAGATTTATTAAAGAAAAAAAGAGATGATATGATGCCGCCTGTTCCCGAAGGCAGCGGTTATTCAGTACTTCAGTTTAGTTCATTTATTGCTGAGATTGGTTATTATTTCGGTCGAATTTTCTATGCCCTCTTTATCATTTTTCTGGTAATGGGTACATTCAGATTAGTGATGATGTTGTTGTTATCGATTTTACAAAGAAGAAAAGAAAAATCTGCTGCAATAACGCCATTTATTGGAACCCCATTGGTCTCTATAATAGTGCCTGCCTATAATGAAGAAGTAAATGCAGTAAATTCAGTTCGTAATTTGTTGGCAGGCGATTATCCAAATTTCAATATTGTATTTGTAGATGATGGCAGTAATGATCAAACTTATGAAAAAGTAAAAAAAGCATTTGCTACTGAAACAAAAGTGCAAGTATTTACTAAACAAAATGGCGGAAAAGCATCTGCGCTAAACCATGGGATTGCTTTAACAGAAGCAGCCTTTGTAATTTGTATTGATGCAGATACCCAATTACTTCCCAATGCTGTAAGTAAATTAATGGGGCATTTTACCAGTGATAAAATTGGTGCTGTTGCAGGCAATGTAAAAGTGGGTAATGAAGTAAATATCCTAACCCGATGGCAAAGTATAGAATATATTTCAAGTCAGAATGTAGATAGAAAAGCCTTTGCTTTCCTCAATGCTATCACCGTTGTTCCGGGCGCTATTGGGGCTTTTAGAAAAATAGCGATTGAAGACGCAGGTGGATTTAGTACTGATACATTAGCAGAGGACTGCGACCTCACCATCCGCATTTTACGTTGTGGCTATCAAATTGACAATGAAAATAAAGCCATTGCTATGACGGAGGCTCCAGAAACAATGAATCAGTTCATGAAACAAAGGTTCAGGTGGACTTTTGGTGTAATGCAAACATTCTGGAAAAATAGAGACGCCTTGTTTAATCTAAATTATAAAGCATTGGGATGGCTGGCCCTTCCAGACATTTTATTATTTAAATATATTATTCCTTTGTTTGCGCCAATGGCCGACTTACTCATGCTCATTGGAATCTTAACAGGGAATGCAGAAAAAATTGGCATTTACTACCTAGTCTTTATGTTGGTTGACGCTGCAATTGCTTCACTTGCTTTCTTTTTTGAAAAAGAACCTTTATGGAAACTTGTATGGCTTTTACCACAGCGTTTGATCTATCGGTGGTTGATGTTAATTGTCTTGTTTAGGTCTTATAGACGTGCCATAAAAGGAGAATTACAACACTGGGGTGTCTTAAAAAGGACCGGCAATGTAAAAGATGTTCATTAGCAGATTCAACAGAAAACAGGAAAAGCCTTTTTGTTGCACGGAAAACGACCTTCTTTTTGTTACTTTGCAGCAATTTAAAAATTACAAATGAAACTCACAGATATTCAAGTACAAAACGAGAAAGAAACAAGGGGTGGCTTCGGAGAAGGCATTCACGAAATTGGTAAAGAGAATGAGAACGTGGTAGTGTTGACGGCCGACCTTGCTGGGTCTATGAAATTAGGTCCCTTTATCAAAGACTTCCCCCATCGTTTTGTTCAAGTGGGTATAGCTGAAGCCAATATGATTGGCATTGCTGCTGGCATGACCATTGGCGGAAAAATTCCTTATACCACCACATTTGCCAATTTCAGCACAGGTAGGGTGTACGACCAAATTCGCCAGAGCGTGGCATACAGCGGCAAGAATGTAAAAATTTGTGCTTCACATGCCGGCCTTACCCTGGGTGAAGACGGAGCTACACACCAGATCTTAGAAGATATTGGTTTGATGAAAATGTTACCTGGCATGACGGTGATTGTGCCTTGCGATTTTAACCAAACCAAAGCAGCAACTAAAGCAGTAGCAGCTTATGATGGTCCTGTTTACTTGCGTTTCGGGCGACCAAAATGGCCCAATTTCACTACAGAAGATGGATCAGATTTTGTGATTGGAAAGGCACAAAAAATGAGCGATGGTGCAGACGTATCCATTTTTGCATGCGGTCATATGGTATGGAAAGCGATAGAAGCTGGTAGACTATTGGAAGCAAAAGGCATTAGTGTTGAACTCATCAACATTCATACCATCAAACCATTAGACGAAGCAGCGGTGATTGCTTCTATCAGCAAAACAAAGTGTGCTGTAACTGTTGAAGAACATAATGTGATTGGCGGTTTGGGTGATGCTATTGCACAAGTGGCATCAAAAAATTGTCCTATCCCTATTGAATACATAGGAACCAATGATACGTTTGGAGAAAGTGGAAAACCAACTGAACTTTTAACTAAATACGGGCTTGATACTCCGTTCATTGTTTCTGCAGTTGAAAAAGTAATGGGAAGGAAATAGTGTTTTGTGATTTCATTGGCATAGTTGAGCATAATAATTGTTTTATAGTAGGTAAGATTCAACTACCTAAAAAAACAATTATGAAAAATCAATCTGCCATTAAATTAATGTTGTTAGGAGCTGGTTTGATACTCATAACCACAGGATCCGCTCAAAGAAATGAGCGAAGTGCCAATAACGGGAGAAATGATAGAATTATTCGATATCAACGACCTCAACAGAGAAATAATTATTATACTGCACCAAGAACTTCTATAACAATTGGAAGAAGTAATTACCCAAGATCTTATTATGGCAAAAATTACTATACTGCTAATTATGGAAGGTATTACCCACATTCAGCGTTGAATATTGGATTTCGTTTCAATATGCTCCCTACAGGATACTGGCCAATGCAATACCGTGGTAATTCGATCTATTATTATAATGGTGCGTTTATGCGCCCTTATAATAATTACTATGAAATAGTTGACGCTCCTATTGGTGCGGAAGTTCCAAATATTCCCAGTGATGCCAGAATAATGCAAATAGATGGAAGAAACTATTATGAATCAAACGGATGCTTTTTCCAAAAAATCATCCATCCTGATGGTGAAGTTTGGTATCGTGTAATGGGTAAAAACGGTCGATTAGAAACTGATTTTTAAAAGAATAACAAACTAATTCCAATTGCGGCAATCACAGATATTAAGTCAACTAACAACATAGTACTCAACGTATACCTAGTATTCTTTACTTTGATACTGCCGAAATAAACGGCTATCACATAGAAAGTTGTTTCGGCAGCACATTGAAAAATACAAGCTAAGCGACCCGTTAGAGAATCTACACCATAAGTACGCATAGAGTCAATCATGAATCCTCTAGAACCCGCAGCATTAAAGGGACGTAGGATAGCCACTGGCAATGCATCTACAATTTCTTTGCTTACACCTACTGCAAGAAAAGCTTTTCCCATCCAACCAGATACTATTTCAAAAACGCCACTATTCCTAAATAAAGAAATGGCCACCAACATGCCTAATATATATGGGAAGATTCTTTTTCCGGTTGACAAGCCAGAAGCTGCGCCTTCAACAAATGAACTGAAAATGTCTTTGTCGTTTGCCGCAAAAAATTTCTCTCTATAAAAGGCATACGCGAGAATGGCGAAAATAATGACCAACAAAATCACATTGGACAAATTATTTGTAAAATGATTTTTACCAATAATGTCTAAGCTTGTAATATAAAAAAGCAGGCCCGTAATGATGCCAATGATGCCTCCAATGGAAACTATTAAAGCTGCTGATCTGAAATTAATTTTCTGACGAATACCCACAATAATGAATGCGGCAATTGTTCCAATAAAAGAGGTAATAATGCAGGGCAACATCACATCTGCCGGGTTCTGTGCATTTTGTGCCGCCCGATATCCTATGATTGAAGTGGGTATTAAAGTGAGCCCGGCCGCATGCAAACTCATAAACATAATCTGCGAATTACTGGCCTTGTCTTTATCCGTATTTATTTCTTGTAAACTTTCCATGGCTTTTAATCCGAATGGAGTGGCGGCAGAATCTAGTCCTAAAAAATTGGCCGCAAAATTCAAGGTCATATAAGAGATGGACGGATGGTTCTTGGGAATTTCCGGAAAGACTTTTACAAAAACCGGACTCAATAATTTTGCCAATTTTTCTGAAGCCCCTGAATCAATGAGTAGTTGTAGAATGCCACAGAAAAAAGAGAGATACGCAATCAAGGGTAATAACAAATCAAATATGGTATTCTTACAAGTTGGCAATATCCCATCTGTTGCTTGTTTGCCAACGGCTATTTTTACGGTGGTATTGTCTAATATATATAACGTATCATTTTGTGTAAAGCGATGGTCTTTCGATTTCTGGAGGGTGTCTTTTAAAAAGGGAGAAACCTGATTTAAATAGAGTTCTTTTTTAATCAAGGGATCATCTTTTTTTCCATTCACCACATAGTCTATAGAATAACTATTGCCACTAAATAATGATGCCAGTATATAGGTCACCGATACTAAGATGATGATTAACCAAAACCTGCTTAATGCCATATGACTAGAATATTAGGCAATATATTCTATGTATTTGAATGAAGGAAGTTTTTTAAAAGAAGACTTTCCAATAAAGTTTTATTTGAAGCATTTACGGAGCAAGTCTTTCCATTACCCAAGTTCCTGCTTCAGTTAAACGGTATTTTAAACGATCGTGCAGTCTACTGCTCCTACCCTGCCAGAATTCAATAGCATTGGGCTTGACCAAATAACCACCCCAGTGTGCTGGTCTTGGAATATGACTAGTCCCGAATTTTTCTTCGTATTGCAGGAAATTGTTTTCAATGACTTTCCTATCTGCAATCACGGAGCTTTGGGGAGAAGCCCATGCACCAATTCTGCTACCTGCGGGCCTCGACTGGAAATAAGTTTCACTTTCTTTTTCGGGTATTTTTTCAATGGTTCCACTAATATTTACTTGGCGTTCTAATTCTTTCCAAAAAAATACCAAGGATACTTTTGGGTTTACTGCTATGTCTTGTCCTTTTTTGCTGAGATAGTTGGTAAAGAACACAAAGCCTTTTTCAGTGTATTCTTTCAATAATACTATTCTAGCAGATGGCGCCCCATGGGCATCCACGGTAGCTAGTACCATTGCATTCACTTCGTCAATCTGACTTTCAACTGCGTCTTTCCACCAATGTCCAAATTGTTCAATTGGATTTTCAGCTGCGTCTTTTTCTAATAAGGACTGCAATTTATAATCTCTTCTGATTGTTGCTATTGGATGGCCCATAGAAATGAATTTAGACCATGAAGTTATTCAAGGATCACTTAGAAAAAGCTAATAAATGTCATAAAAGTCAAAATAGTTAATAGCTGAAGTTTAAACACTTATCTCTAATGGTTCTGCTTTGTGTTTGCTTGAGATAAAGGTATATACGGCTGGAATAACAAACAAGGTTAACACCAACGAAAACATGATTCCTCCAACAATAACAATCCCTAAAGGAATACGACTGGTACTAGCCGCTCCCAAGCTGAGTGCAATAGGAAGTGCACCTAATGCAGTAGCAAGACTTGTCATAAGAATTGGTCGCAACCTTTGCGTGGCAGCATCGATAACAGCATTTTGTTTTGACATGCCATATTCCCTTTTCTTGTTGGCAAATTCCACAATCAAAATACCATTTTTGGTGACAAGTCCTATCAACATGATCATACCAATTTGAGAAAATATATTCAGTGTCTGATCAAACATCCACAAGCTCAACAAAGCACCTGCCAATGCCAAAGGCACCGTAATCATAATGGTGAATGGATCTGTGAAACTTTCAAACTGACCAGCTAGTACCAAATAAATCAATAACAACGCCAACAATAATGCAAAATTAGTATTAGAGGAACTCTCTACATAGTCGCGTGAGGGCCCACTTAAATCGCTCTGAAATGATTCATCCAAAACTCTATCCCCAATGGCCTGCATGGCTTTCACGCCATCGCCAATTGTTTTACCTTCTGCAAGTGAAGCTGAAATGGTTGCGGCTTTAAATCTGTTGAAGTGATACAAAGTAGGTGGATTACTATTTTCTTCTAATTTAACTACTGCAGTCAATGGAATATTATCGCCCCTATTATTTCGGATATACAATTTCTCTATGTCTTGCGGTTGATTTCTGTCTGACCTTTCTACCTGATTGATCACTTGGTACTGCTTTCCATTCATGATAAAGTAAGCCGACCTAGCTCCACTAAAAGCAGCTTGCACAGTAGCAGCCACATCAGTAGTTGTAAGACCAAGGTCTTTCACTTTCATTCTGTCGATAGTCAATTGCATTTCTGGCTTGTTGAATTTCAAATTCACGTCAACGTTTTGGAAGGTCTTGTCTTTGCGTGCCTCTTCCAGAAATATCGGAATCACTGATTTGATTTTCTCGAAATTCAGGTTCTGAACAATGAATTGAACGGGTAGGGAACCGCGAGAACCTATGCCAACTGAAATGGTTTGTTCCTGTACTGCAAAAATTCTGGCGTCATTAAACCTAGCCACTTTTTTATTGAGGTCATTGGCAATTTCATTCTGACTCCTTTTGCGTTGATCAGGTGGAACTAAACCAATTCGGGCAATGGCACTATTAACACCAGTGGAAGAGAAACTTGGGGTTGAATTAAACACAAAATCTCTTTCAGGAACAGAATCTGTTAGGTAATTTGTAACGGCTTCAGAAGTCTTGAGCATTTTATCAAAGCTGGTACCTTCCGGAGCACTAAAGCTGAAACGTACGCTATTCTTATCTTCCATTGGCGCAATCTCACTTTGCATGTTCTTGCCGATAAAATAGATGATGCCAAAACAAATAGCCACAATCACCCAAGCCATCCATCGTATTTTGATAAAACCAGTCAACATGTTTCTATACCCGTCTTCCATTCCTCTGAAAAATGGTTCTGTTTTTTCATAGAATTTTCCATGACCCATGTCCTTCTTATTCAAATAAACATTCAATACTGGCGTGATGGTCAATGAAACAAAAGCAGAGATTAAAACGGCACAAGCCACCACAATCCCAAACTCACGAAATAGGGATCCAACAAATCCTTGCAAGAAAATTACCGGAAGAAATACCACTGCCAGCGTAATAGAAGTGGAGATTACGGCAAAGAATATTTCTTTACTTCCCTCTAGAGCTGCTTGCCGTATGGGCAGTCCACTCTCCAATTTTCGGAAAATGTTTTCCGTGACCACAATTCCATCATCCACCACAAGTCCCGTGGCCAGTACAATTCCCAAAAGCGTTAATACATTTATAGAGAATCCTGCTAAATACATCACAAAGAAAGTAGCAATCAAAGAGATGGGAATATCAATCAAAGGCCTGATGGCAATGAGCCAATTTCTGAAGAAAAAGAAAATGACCAACACGACTAGACTAAAAGAGATGGTCAATGTTTCAATCACTTCTTCGAGCGACTTCCGAATATTCCTAGTATTATCAATCAATACATGAAACTCAATGTCTGATTTGTTTCCTTTTCTAATTTGTTCGAGGCGTTTATTGAACTCATCAGAAATTCTAATATAGTTTGCGCCGGGCTGCGGTGTAATATTAATTCCTACAGCAGGAACGCCATTGTATTTCCAACTGAATTCTTCATTCTCTGGTCCAAGTTCCACTTTAGCCACATCAGACAACCGTACAATTCCTGTTGGGTCTTCTTTAATGATGAGGTCGTTGAATTGTTGTTCTGTAGAAAGTTTACCCAGGGTTCTGATAATTAGTTCTGTGTTATTTCCATAAATTTTACCCGCAGGTAATTCCACATTTTCACGGTTCAGGGCAGTTTGAATATCATTGAATGCCACACCGTAAGCAGCCAATTTATCGGGTTTGGTCCAGATGCGCATTGCATAACGCTTTTGTCCAAAAATTCCTACTCCACTCACCTCATTGATGGTCTGAAACCTTTCCTGCAAAACGTTTTCAGCATAATCGCTCAATTCCAATAAGCCTTTAGATTTACTCTGAATGGCCATTAAAATAATAAACTCGCTACTGGCGTCTGATTTAGAAACAACGGGAGGGGCGTCAATGTCTTGAGGAAGGTTTCTGGCGGCCTGACTCACTTTATCACGCACGTCGTTGGCTGCGGTTTCTAGTCCCACGCCCAAATTAAATTCCACCGTAATATTACTAGACCCAATAGAGCTAGAAGAGCTAATGCTTCTAATACCTGGAATACCATTGATTTGTTTTTCTAGTGGTTCTGTAATCTGGCTTTCAATAACGTCTGAATTAGCACCAGTATAGGAAGTCCGCACGTTAATGATGGGCGGATCAATTGCTGGATAATCTCTAACGGCAAGAAAAGTAAATCCTACTATTCCAAACAACACAATCATGATATTCATGACGGTGGCTAGAACGGGCCTTTTCAATGATAACTCTGATATATTCATTTGATTCCTTGGGTAATAATATGCTTGATATAATAAGACAGACTTCGCAACTAGTTTATCATGTCTTCCAACTTTTTAACCGATCGAACTTTTACTGGCGAACCAGGTTTAGTAAACAATACACCCGTAACAACAACAGAATCGCCCACTTTAATTCCTTTGGTTACTTCTACTGCCCCAGTATTTCTAACACCTGTGATGATATCAACAAACACTGATTTTCCGCCTTTCACCAAGACTATTTTTTTATTTCTAGCTTCTGGGATAATGGCGTTAGCAGGTACCATGATGCTCTTGGTATTTTCACCTGCATCAATATACACTTTCACAAAAGCGCCGGGATTGGCCATACCGTCTAAATAGGCACGTACTTTTAAATTGCGCGTGGCGGTATTAACTAAGGGTTCTACTGCAAAAATGGTGGCTCTCTTTTTGCCCGATCTTCCACCGTCTACGTCAACTTCAATGGTCTTACCTCTATGAATTAAATAGCTAAAATTCTCAGGTATGGTAAAATCGATTTTTAATTTATTGACTTGTTGAATAGTAGATAAAATGGTAGTTGGGGTAATATAGGATTCTGCACTGATTAATCTTAAACCAAGAACACCATCAAAGGGGGCTTTCACAATAGTTTTGTCGACCAGTGTTTGTGTATAGGCAAGATCGGCTTTAAGACTATTCACTTGATTCAAAGCAATATCATAGTCGTTTTGATTGATGCCGCTAATATTTAAGAGTTTCCTATTTCGTTGTTCCGTGATTTCAGCCAGGTTTAATTGTACCCTTGTTTTGGCCATTTGGGCTTGTAGGTCTGCGTCATTAATACGGGCAATGATCGTTCCCTTTTTAACAAAACTTCCTTCTGAGAGATTGAGGTAAACAAGTCTGCCACTCACTTCCGTTCGCAATTCAGCATATTCATTGGCTAAAACGGTACCGTTGGCTTCCACAATATTGCTGATTCTTTGGGTGCCAGCAATAATGACGTCCACAATGGTTGTTTGGGGACCATTGTTCTGTTTGACTTCTGTTTTCTTGCTTTTACAGGCAGTAAATAATAGGAATAAGGCACCAACAATATAAATACGTTTCAATGGCTGAAGTTTTGTAAGCCTAAAGATAGAAATAAATTATTTCAAGGCGGTTCCATTGTATGAATGGTTGAAGGGGTAAAATATTCCGCTAAACCAAGGTTATCGTTTAGTAGTGTACTAAACGTGAATCTGCTCCCCAATTCAGGTTATAGAAAAGATTAACCCTATTAAACTCGGTAAAATTTGGATTTTTTACCATGATACCCCGGGCTGCTCTTTCTAGGGCGGCCCTTCTGATTTATCTACTTCAATAAAATAGGCAATTGTTTAAATTGGCATTTTGTGGTTCCTGAATTCCTTTGGTGTTTGCAGGGTATGTGTTTTAAAAAAGCGAATGAAATGGGTGGGCTCATCAAAGCCAATATTAAAAGATATTTCAGCGATATCATTAGAGGTATAAAGCAACATTCGTTTTGATTCTAAAATAACCTTTTCATTGATGATCTCTTTGGCAGTTTTGCCAGTAAGTTCTTTTACTAATTTATTCAATGTGCTTGCAGTAACAAATAATTTAGCCGCATAGTCGCCTACTTGCTTGTATGTAAAGAACAAGTTGTTTACCAAGTTTTTGAACTTATAAACTATTGTTTGTTTTGGATTTGGTCCTACTCCTGGTGTTGCGCTTTCTTCCTGTATGCCTTTGAATTTGTACAATAAAGTCAATAACAAAGGATGTAATATTTTCTCTCTATACGCATTTGAACTATTAAATTCGTTGTATAATTTCTCAAAATCTTCTACAACTGTTTTTGTTTTGTCTGGCGACAGCTCTATGAAGTTTTTCTCCACAAGGTCAAAAAAAGGAAAACCATTTTCAAAATTGCCTGAATAAAAATTAAGAAACCCAGGTTTGAAAAATACGGTAAATCCTTTTACATTCCCATCCTTTTGCCAGGAATAAATATGTTCAGTAGATAGAAAAAATAGAAAATTTTGTTTAGTATTATTCTGTTGCTCGTCAATCAATATTTTTGAATTACTAGCTTTTAAAACTAAAGTAATGTGATAGAAATCTTTTTGATAGGGCTTCATTGAATGGATGCCAGACTTTGGCAAATCATTAAAAGAAAAAAACATGAAGTCTGGAATATCGGTACTTAGATTAAATCCTGTGAATTCAAAGAATTCATTGATTTCCTTAAAGCGGTTATTTCGTTTTTCAATGCAATTTTGTTATAGCAGACTAAATATAATGAAATTTATGAAAGTGTTACCCTCATATATTCTCACTAGCCGAATCTATGGGAAGCTTACAAAAGCTTCTGATGTTTTACTTGAAAATCCTATTATCCAAAGGGAAATTCACCTTGTCTATTATTTTGATTTTTTTGAAATCGGGGTGATTGGGGTTGATCAGGATGTTATAGTCACCTAGTGTTACTGCTGAAGGAATTTGGAGTAAACAGAAATTATTCTCGGAGATAAATTTGTCGCCGATGGCTTGTGTAGTTGTAGGATGAGGGAATGTATTCCAATCTGCAGGTAAATCTGTTATGTTGAGTTTTTGCAATGAGGTATTATCAGGAATAAATAATGTTATCATCATATAATCAATAGGCAGTGTTGCTAAAGTAAAATGTACGGCAACTTCGGCCATTGCTAAAGACCTATTTGCAGCTGTATAAATTAATTCAACTCCTACCGAATTCCATCTTGCTCCTTTAATAGCAGCTCCTTTTCCTGAAATGGTGCTAGCGAATTTTTCTCTAGATAGTCGGTAAACTTCCATTTAGGCTAAGATTCCGTAATTAATTCTTGTTAATTCGCTAATGACCATTTCTTTCCCATAGGAGTCTTTGAGCAATTCTATTGGTTTAAGTTTTCCCAAAGCGAAATTTGGGGTGTCAAGCCAAAGCTTAAATTTTTCCATGTCACCAAACACATCTAAACCTACATTAGTAACTTCTGCCATTTCAATTATTTTTTCAGATTGAATAGGTCTGAAGCTCTTTGATGATAGCTTATATCGTTGTAGTGATTTCGTAGAAATTTCCAAAAAATTAGCCCAGTCGTTTTCGCTGAAAGGGGCGAAATGTTGAATTAAATTAAAAAACGAATACGGAACACCTTCGCGAATTACGAGGATCATTAGCATTTTGTTAGACAAAAAATCTGCGTATGTCAAATCCTTTTTTGAAGTCAAGAATCGCTTGTCTTTTTGAGAGCGCTTGAGGATTGTTGAAATTTCTCGGTTAAGTTTGTGAGTAATACTAATATCAGTTGTTGCCATAAATCAAATTTTAGACATTTGTCCCTAAATTTAGGACAAGTTTCCATAAAACATTGTTTTTTATCTATTTAATTAGCTATTTGTGGGCGATTAATAAAAAATGGCACTTAAAGGGTGGTAATCAAGGCTTAATTTCAATTTTTGCACCCTTTTTTACAGATTGGTAGAGCTCGTCAATATCATTGCCTGTTACACCAATGCAGCCATAGGTTAAGTCAAACCAACGATGAAATTTTCCAATAAAACCATAGTTGTTTTGACCTATTTCTCTTTCCTTCTTAAACTCCCCTTTTTTCTGGCTTTCTCTGTCTTATACATCTCAAATGTCTTGGTAATATAATACCCTAGCTCCAAATCATTGACTTGTTGCACCAATTCGTAGTCTGGGCGATAGCGGAGCATAAATGTATCCAATTCTGGAGGCACCAATTTGGTGATTTTTCTAACAAAGGCTTTTGAATAGCGGTGGTCTATGTATTTGTCTTGTTCTTGTTCAAGCAGTCGTTTTTGCAGACTGGCCAAACTTTGGTTGCGTTTAAAACGGAACAAATTAATAATCTCATCTAGGTCAAAGCCTACGGTCATGCCACCCGGATTATAATTGGGGTTATTGGTTGTTCTGAGTCCTGGCTTTCTGAATTCGAATGCCTTTGCATTATCTCTCCTATTTTGAACAGAATCAAATTTATAATAGTTGTTGCGCACTTTTACCTCGGGAAGGTCAAAAGAGCGAACATGAATCATCACATTAAAATTATCGGTATTGCTGATGGTATCAACAGGATATTTCATGGTAGATTTTCCTATCATAGAAAACCAAATAGAATCTTTCATTGACACGCGAATAAAATACTTTCCCAGACTATCCGTAATCACCCCTTTTCCTGAAGTACTTAATACCGCAACTGCTTCCAAGGGGCGTCTGGCAGAAATATCATAGACCGTTCCACTAATAGTAATGGTTTGGGCCACGGCACGCTGCGCATAAAAACTGGCAAGTAACAGGAATAAACAGTAAGTGAGTAGTAGCCTTTTTCTCAAACAATTATATTAAGCTGTAATATTATAACAGACAACTGAGAGTACAAGAATCTCTAAATTGAATTAACTAGATTTTAAAGAAAAACATTAAAATTTCTTATCAATAATATAAGGAAGCATCTCCCGCCAAGTTGGCCAGTCGTGTTTGATATCTTGTCCCCATACATCCAATTCATACCAAATTCCTTTTTGATATAAAATGCTTGCAAATCTTTTGGCTGCTTCCGGATCTTCATAATCTCCACTACCAGTATAGATATGTATATGATGGCTCGATTTTATTTTGTCTAAATAAAATGGGTCGGTCAGCCCCGGAATATAGTGTTCCGGACTATTGTAAAAAACCTGATCGTCCCAGAAGCCCTTGGTATATTCTGTTAGATTATATACGCCACTCATACTAATGGCTCCATTGATAATGTCTGGACGTTTTAGAAAAAGATTCATGGCATGCAATGCACCAAACGATGCCCCACAGGTATAAATCATGATATCCTGACTGGTGCTATTTCTAATAAATGGAATCACTTCGTTAAATACATACTCATTAAACTGGTTATGCCTGATGGCTTTGTGTTCGCCCAGCATTTCATTGTTCATCCAGCTTTCTTTATTCATGCTATTGATGCTGTATACACGGAGTTTGCCACTATTAATGAGTGGTGCTAAAGCATCAATCATTTGAAAACGTTCATACTCCAAATAATCAGCTGCGGCTGTAGGAATTAGCAATAAAGCAAAACCATAGTGGCCGTATGCAACAATGGGCATATCCTGACCAATAGCAGGACTATACCAAGAATTAATTTTTTTATCCATACTTCTATTTTTTCTTGAAGAAAAGCGAGGATGCAAGTTACAGTTCTTAGGAAATACAATTTTTGCGCAATTCTTTCCATAGATCGCGATAGCACTGAGCCGCATAACTGCTATGCGCAAAGGTTTCTAAAGGGGATTCGTGCAACCCCATTTTTTCTACATCACTCAAATAAGGAATATAACTTTTGAAAAATATTTTGTCTTTATAAAACTGACCCATTACTTCATGGTGCAGATTTTTTCTATGGTCAACCATACTGAAGTAACAACGAAGCTTGGATGCATCAAAGTCGTTTTGTTTAAAATAGTCGTGTACTGTTTCATAAGAACGTATGGACAGTGTGGTAGGAATATTGGGCATAATGATCCAATCGGCTCCAGTGAATATGGCATCATGAAGCAAAGAAATGCCGGGAGGGCAATCCAATATTACTACATCAAAAGATTTTTTGATGGTTTGTAAAAGTTGTCCGATTTTTTTTCTCCCCTGCTTCATTTCATTTAATAAAACATCTGCATTGCGAGCCGACAAATCGGCTGGAATAATAGATAAATTTTCAAAAGCAGTAGGAATAGCAGCTTTTGAAAGCTCCAGTTCTCCTTCCAATAATTTTTTTGATTCGTTTTTTATGGAAGTCGCAGCGCCCAAATAAAAACTAGCGGAGCCTTGTGGGTCAAGGTCCCAAACAAGGGTTTTATATCCTTCCTTAGCAGACAAGTAAGCTAGGTTAACGGCAGAGGCAGTTTTACCTACTCCCCCTTTCAAATTGTAGATTGCTATTGTGACCATGCCCTAAGATACAGGATTTTTGAGAAAAAATCATCATACTAGCCAACCTAGTAATAAGCAACCTATTACTATATAGGGGGCTGCAATCCGATTCGATTTCAGTAAATAGAAAGTGGAAATAACAATCAACAATTGCCAAAAAGCTAATGGTGTTAATTCAATGATCTCAGTTAGCAGATTGTCTTTTATGAGATAACAAGTAGAACCCGCCAAAATGCCCACTACTGCGGCATTGATACCTTCCGATGAACGATAAATGACTGCATATTTTTTTAAGTTATGCCAAACAGGAAAAAAGAATAAGACCAGTAATGCACTTGGCAAAAAAATGGCGATGGTACCTATTAAGCATCCCATCAATTGAAAGAAAATGCCTTCGTCTCTTAATACCATCCCTCCAGTAAAAGAGCCAAAGGCAAAAACGGGCCCAGGAATGGCCCTAACCATTCCTGAACCAGTTAGAAAATGCGCTTTCTCAATTTGCAAGACCTCCCTTTTGGATTCTAGGATACGCTTGGTTTCTGGTCGTGTTACATATTGTTCATACATCAAAGGCATGAGTACATCACCCCCACCAATGACTAGACTTCCAAAGCGATAGGCATTTTCAAATAAGTTGAGGGCTTTTCGATGACGCCAATCTTCTCTTGACGCAGTTTCAGAAAGATAACCTGCTATGGCAAAAATGGCCACAAAAATGAGCATATTACCCCATTTTATTTTTTTGGGAGGCACTCCTTTTTGTGGATGTCGTTTATCACTAAAATTGGTGGCTATCCCTGCTATTAAAATCAGGGCCGGAAATACCCAGGGTGTTTTGAAAGCTACAAAAGTTACGATAGTGGCAAGTACCATAATTACTTGGGTTATGGTATTGTGTACCGCTACTCCCATAAAACGATACGTAGAATAAGCAATGAACCCGATGGCCATGGGTTGAATGAATTTAAAGACCCCTACAGGCAAACTTTTTTCATCCATATAATCCAATAAAAAGGACAAAGCCCCCATGATGATACTGGCCGGAAGGATCCAAATGATTAAAGTAAGAATGGCCAAAGGAATACCCCCTCTTTTATAACCAATCAATGTGAGGGTTTGGGTGGATGAAGCGCCGGGTAAAAGCTGACAAAAGCCATTGAATTCCACCAACTCTTCTTCCGTTACATCTCTTCGTTGATGAACAAAGGTTTTCATCATCATACCCATATGGCCTTGCGGACCGCCAAAAGCAGTAATGCTATGTAAAAACACCGCACGCAAAAAAGGGATATGACGGAATAATACCAAAATTAGTTAGTATAAAAGATATGGGTAAGTTAAGCAATCATTCAAAAGTTGAAAAACAATTCTTCTATTGATTTTAAACCTGATTGAAATCACAAAATAACAAATTGTTCAAATATACTTTCGCCCTACGAAAATTATAAAAAATGAATTTAAACTCATTCTATCACTTTTAATATCAAAACAATGCTTTCAAAATCTCAAGCCAAAGTGTTTTTTCTGGGTGGCACCATTGTAACATTTGTAGTATTCCTTGTTTTGTCTTGGAACTCACTCAGCAATGAAGTTCCAAAACGAACGCATGAAGAAAACTTGACTGCCCAAGTAATAGCAGGTAAACATATATGGGAAAAAAATAATTGTATGGGTTGCCATACCATTTTAGGAGAAGGTGCCTATTACGCTCCTGAACTAACCAAGGTTTACGAAAGAAGGGGAGAAAGTTATATTAAAGTTGCCCTCATGTCCAAAACTCCTTGGCAACCAAGGGGCAGGAAAATGGTCGCTTATGGGATGTCTGAAAATGAGGCAAATGACGTTATTGCATTTTTAAAATGGATAGGAGAAGTAGACTTAAATGGATTTCCTCCTAAACCAGACTTAAAGAAATAATCAATTAAATAATAAAATATCTTGTTATGAAATATAAATCTCAAAAAGTAGCTTATTGGTTTTTTGCCTTTTCGATGTTACTACTGATTTTACAAATTGTGTATGGTTTTATTATGGGATTTGCACATATGGGTTACGACAACTTGCATCCAGTCATAGCATTTAATACTGCCAGGGCCGTGCATACAAACCTTTTAGTTGTATGGCTATTATCCGGTTTTATGGGTGCCGCTTATTATATTATACCTGAAGAAGCTGAATATGAATTGGTAAACGTAAAACTTGCTTATATACAATTGATTTCATTGGCCCTGGTAGGTGTAACAGCTGTTATTGGTTATCACTTTAACTATTGGGAAGGCAGAAAGTTCTTGGAAATTCCTAGACCTTTAGATTGGCTTGTTGTGGTGAATGTACTTACGTTCCTCGGACTAATCATTGCCACACTTTTTAAAGGAAAAAAGCGAACAACCACTTCATTGGTTTTAACCATGGGATTGGTATTTGCTGCCCTACTTTATTTGCCAGGAATGATTTGGTTCGACAACCAAACAATGGATTCTTTTTTCCGTTGGTGGGTAGTACATCTTTGGGTTGAAGGCGTATGGGAATTAATTATGGGTGGTATTCTTGCATTTCTCTTAATTAAAATAACTGGTGTTGATAGAGAAGTGATTGAAAAATGGTTATACGTTATTGTAGGCCTAACTTTTATTTCTGGTATTCTAGGAACAGGACACCACTACTACTATATAGGAGTAGGCAAAGTATGGCTAATTGTAGGTGGAATTTTTTCTGCACTTGAGCCTTTGGCATTCTTAGGTATGGCGCTATTTGCTATTGCCATGTATCGCAAAGGCGAGAAAAAGCATCCAAATAAAATTGCCTTAAACTGGACTTTAGGAACGGCCATTGTCTCTTTTGTAGGTGCGGGCTTATTGGGACTTGCACATACCTTACCTCAAGTAAATATGTACACACATGGAACTTTGGTTACCGCAATGCATGGTCACCTTGCATTCTGGGGTGCCTATGGCATGATTGTTCTAGCGTTTATTAGTTATGCTTTACCCAATTTAACGGGCAGAAAACTCTATGATAGCACAACAGGTCTATTAGCTTTCTGGTTATCCAATATTGGTATGGTTGGAATGACAGTTGCCTTTGGTGTGGCTGGAGTTG
>JANOYH010000012.1:0-4274 GCA_031428775.1 Bacteroidota bacterium | reverse complement strand
TGTATAAAACTACAAGTGCAGTATTGGATTTAGGCGCACAATTCGAATACAATAAACTTGTAAATGCAATGATGGTATATCAATCTACTGGCAATATCAGGGCGGGTGCAGGACTTAGATTAAACGACTTAGGAGAAGCGAATTTTTTCTACAACACAAAAACCTTATATACTGATGTAGCAAGTCAGCAATATGAATTAGGCATAGGCTTTTATTTTTTAAGAAAAAAATAATGGTAATAATTTCATAAAATAATTAATACAATTAATGAGATAAATTTAGCTATTTCAATACTCCATTAAATTACGCATTTGTAGCTTAACTTAGCAGCTGAATTAATCTTTCCTCATGCTCCACACCACCCGCGGTATAGTTTTACGCACTGTAAAATATGGTGATACAAGTATCATTACCACGGTGTATACTGCCATCTTCGGCATACAGAGTTATATTGTAAAAGGGGTAAGAAAGAGTAGCAAAACATCCGCAGGTAAAGCAAGTTATTTTCAACCTGGCGCAATGTTGGATATGGAGGTTTATCAAAACAATCAAAAGCATTTACAATTTATTCGTGAGTATCAATGGAGTTATCTCTATGAGAAAGTATTGTTTCATGTAGTGCGTAATACGGTGGCAACCTATTTAGTAGAACTTTTGCAACATGCATTAAAAGAGCCCGAAGCCAATCCTGAATTATTTTATCTAGCAGAAGAAACCCTGAAACAATTGGATACGGTAAGTGATGCGGTTGCGGCAAATATTCCCTTACATTTTATGTTGCAGTTAGCCAGTGAATTGGGGTTTCAGTTATTGGGTGAATATTCAGAAACAACGCCTATATTTGATTTGCAAGAAGGGATGTTTATTAAAGACCAACCAACACATCCATATTTTATTGAAGGGCAATTAGCAAAATATACTTCTGAACTTTTGCAAGTAAAAGAAGTGCAAGAGGTAGAAAAGCTGAACCTAAACAGAACTATACGTAAAGAATTACTAACGGCGTATCAATTATTTCTCTCTTTACATATTCATGGTTTTGGAGAGATTAAAAGTTTGCCAATTTTGCAGGAAGTGTTGGGATAATAATACTTTGTTGCCAACACCATTGACTAATATAACTATACAAAGTGAAAGTATATAAAAATCAACATTGAAATGAAACCATTTGCTATAACATTGTGGGCAGTCTTCAAAAAATCTTTTTCGGATTTTGGTGAAAAAAGAGTCATGAAATTGAGTGCAGCTCTTGCCTTTTATACTATTTTTTCATTGCCAGCCATGCTGATTATTATTATTTCTATCAGCGACATTTTTTATGGCCGGGAAGCGATTGAGGGCTCTTTGTACCATCAGATTTCTGGTTTTATCGGCAAAGAGCCAGCCATTCAGTTACAGGAAATGATACGTAATTCTGCACTTACGAATAACAGTAATTTTGCCATGATTGTGGGTATAATTACTTTATTAATTGGCGCTACAAGTGTGTTTGGTGAAATTCAGGATTCTATTAATTATATCTGGAAATTAAAAGCTAAACCACGAAAAGGCATTGGCATTCTTAAAATGGTTATTAACCGGTTGCTCTCCTTTTCAATTGTGGCAAGTCTTGGATTCTTATTGTTAGTCTCGTTGATAATTAACGGCGTGATGGATGTGCTTATCTTTAAGCTCACCCAAGTTTTTCCCATTGTTTCTGTTATTGTAGCTTACATTTTAAATATTGCACTCACTTTTGGAATAACCACTTTATTATTTATCATGATTTTCAAAGTACTTCCAGATGCACATATACAATGGAAGCATGTAAGAATGGGCACCTTTATCACCGCTGCCCTTTTTATGGGAGGAAAATTCCTGATCGGCTATTATTTGGGACAAAGTAAGCTTTCATCAGTTTTTGGAGCAGCAGGTTCTTCGATCGTCATGTTGTTATGGGTATATTATTCTTCCATGATTTTATATTATGGGGCTGTTTTTACACATGTATATGCAGTACATACAGGGTCAAACATCTATCCGAATAGTTATGCTGTAAATATTGAAGAAATTGAAGTGGAGTCACATGAAGCCATACAGAAAACACCCCAAAGCAAGACAGTAATAGAAGCACCCATTAAACCAGGATCTGATTAAGTTGAATTGGGATGATTTTTATTCCTCTAAATTGCCATGAACTTTCCAATTATTTAAAATATATGGACCCCAAACTTTATATAAACGGAAACCGGATTTAAATAATTCTGACTACTTTTAAAATAACATTACCCTACACTATTAAAATACTGTAAATGAAAAAGTGTATTACAGGTTTCAATATCATATTGATTTTATTGCTGCTAAACTATACACCATCAAATGCACAAATGATGCGCATGCCTGATGGCAATTCAAATTACAAATGTAAAACAGGTAGGCTGCTAGCCACCACTAATATCGATATCACTTGGAATGCTCCAGGCGTAAAAGGTAGGGAAGGTAAGATCTGGGGCTCTGATATTGCTTGGTACGATTTTAAAGTATTAGGTTTTGGGTCAAACTCGGCTTCGCCTTGGAGGGCCGGGGCTGATGAATGCACCAATATTTCCTTCAGCACCGATGTAACTATCAATGGCAAAAAACTTGCAGCCGGTAATTATGCATTTTTTATCGCTTTATATCCTGATTCCTGTGTATTGATCTTTAATAAAAATACTGCTGAATGGGGTAGTTATTTTTATAACAGCCAACTGGATGTAATGAGAGTAAATACAGTCCAACAAAAAGATATAAAAAATAGTAAGGAAAGAGTTGAGTATACGTTTTCTAATCAAACAGTAAACTCCATTGAAGTTGCACTTGAGTGGGAGCATTGGCGTATTCCTTTTAAAGTGGAAGTTGATATAAACGCCACTACACTGGCCTATATCCAATCACAAATGAGTGGCGCAGCAGGCTTTGATCCACCTAGTCTTGAATTTGCAGCTGCTTGGTGTTTGACGAACAATGTAAATACCAATGAGGCATTGGCATGGATCAATTCGGCAGTTGACCCCAACTTGGGTGGTCTCAATAATTTTAAAAACCTTTCTATAAAAGCAGGGCTATTAACTAAGCTTAATAAAAAAGAAGAAGCGGATAAAATAATGAATGCTGCTCTGGAAAAGGCAACAGTTGTTGAACTGCATAATTATGGACGGCAATTACTGGCTGAAAAAAAAGTGACAGAAGCCATTGAAATATTTGAAATGAATGCTAAGAAATTTAATGGTATCTGGCCAACCAGTGCAGGGTTAATGCGGGGATATTCAGCAAAAGGCGATCTTAAAAAAGCATTGGAATATGCCCAAAAAGCAGTTAATGATGCACCCACTGCCGAAGTTAAAAAGATAATGATCGCAGCAGTTGAAACGCTTTCCAAGGGAAAGGCTTTGTAATTCAGTTCAGTTGCACCGCAATTAAATTGGGTAGTGCTTATAAGGTTGAGTTTGTTTTTAGAGTTTACTTAGAATTTTATTGTCAATATAAAATGTACCAAATGGAATAAAACAAGCCAAAATAATTTTCCAAGTTATAGTTTTAAATTTCCAATTCTGATCAACGCTAACACTAAAAGTATAGAAAAGAAACAGTATAAATATGGCTCCATGGATTGGTCCTAATCCTTTGCTTAAACTTGGATCGTTAAAGTAGTATTTCAAAGGCACTGCAACGAAAACGAGTACTAATAATGAAACGCCTTCAAGAAATCCAAGAATTCGTAATCTTCCAATTTTTGTTTTGAATAAATTTATCATATTATCTAAAATAAGGGCTGTTTGTTTATGGGAAAAATTGCCTTTAAAAAGTCATCTTTAGCGAGGTTGCTTCCAATCTCTGTTATATAATATTTTCAGCTTGTTCTTAAAGTCTGTTGAGAATACTTCTTTCGGTTCTGAGCCTTTGTCTATATCAATTTCAAAAGTGGTTAATTCATCTTTGTCGTCAAAAACAGTATTCTTATCGCTGTCCTTTTTAACAGTCATTAGCAATTTGTTTACTGATTTTATATACTGCCAATTTTGTAAGTCGTAATTTGCTGGCGAAATTTGTTTAAAGTTATTTCCCTCTTTATCTGAAACAAATAAATATTTGGGGTCACTGGTGGTTAATTTTTTGTCATTATTAAAATCATCTGTAATGATAGTGTAAAATATGTTGCGACTTGCTTGTCTAATTACCATAGAATTGTTGCTGTTATAGTAAAAGTCATATTTTCCAATTAACATTTTTCTGTCGCTCAATAAATGATGTTC
>JANOYH010000011.1:0-2321 GCA_031428775.1 Bacteroidota bacterium | reverse complement strand
TAGGTATTCCTCCATATCACCTAAATCGTATGTAATTGCTTCGCGGCCGTGTTTTCTGTCGATGAATTTTGGGATATAGGCAATAGGACCTGGGCGGTACAATGCGTTCATGGCAATTAGATCTGCAAATTTATCTGGTGCTAGTTCGCGCAAATATTTTTGCATCCCAACACTTTCAAACTGAAATGTGGCATTTGTTTCACCACGTTGGTAGAGCACAAATGTTTTTTCATCATCCAGTGGAATAGTATCTAAATCTATGATGACCCCATGGTTTTGCTTGATGAGTTCAAGTGCTGTTTTAAGGATGGATAGGGTCTTTAAACCCAAGAAGTCCATTTTAATAACACCGGCTTCTTCTATAGTACTTCCTTCAATTTGTGTAACCCATAATGGTGAGTCTTTTGAAATAGCCACAGGTATTAAATCAGTCAGATCACATGGAGCAATGATAATTCCTGCAGCATGTATCCCTGTATTTCTAACTGATCCCTCTAAACGTTCTGCTTCTTTTAGAACTTGCGCACGGATATCTGTACCAAGGTAGATTTCTCTAATTTTTTTGATATTTTCTAGGTCGTCTTGCTGATAATCTTCTTTTTCTTCAAATGATTTTTCTCCCGTTTTTTCTCCTTCTTTCTTTGTAAATGGTGCGTGTAACACCCTACGTAATTCTGTACCTGGTTTATCTGGAACTAATTTGGCCAGCATATTGCTTTCACTCAAGGGCAGATCTAATACACGCGCAACGTCTTTGATACTCATTTTGGCAGCCATGGTACCATAAGTAATGATTTGGGCTACTTGATTTTTGCCATATTTAGCAACCACGTAGTCAATCACGCGCTGCCTGCCTTCATCGTCAAAGTCTGTATCAATATCGGGCATACTCTTACGATCCGGATTCAAAAATCTTTCGAACAGTAAGTTGTATTTAATGGGATCAATATTAGTGATACCAATACAATAAGCCACCACGCTACCAGCTGCGGAGCCCCTACCCGGACCCACAAAAACCCCCATTTCTCTACCGGCTTTAATGAAATCACTTACAATTAAGAAGTAGCCTGCAAATCCCATGGTTCTAATGGTGAAGAGTTCAAAATCTAGTCGCTCTTGAATTTCAGTAGTAATGTCATTATAACGCATTTTTGCACCTTCCATAGTAAGGTGTTTCAAAAATTCCCACTGATTTAAATTGCTGTCTTTGTGTACTTGAAAGTTTGTAGGGATAGGAAAAGCGGGGAGTAGAATGTCCTTCTTTAAATTTAAGATTTCAATTTTATCAACAATGGCATTGGTATTATCAATGGAAGCAGGAATATCATGGAAGAGTAGTTTCATTTCTTCAGTGGTCTTGAAATAAAACTGGTCGTTTGGAAATTTAAAGCGTCTATTTTTTACTTGCACATCATCATTAGCAAAATCGTCAAATCCAGGGGTTGCTTGCTTTTCGCCCGTATTAATGCAAAGTAAAATGTCGTGTGCATTATAGTCGTCTCTTTCTGTATAATGACTGTCATTAGTAGCAATTACTGGAACATGATATTTCTTTGCAAACTTTAATAGGGTATTATTAATGATTTCCTGCTCCTTGATATTGTGCCGTTGAATTTCAATATAATAGTCTTCACCAAATAGGTCGAGCCACCATTTGAATTCTTTTTCTGCTTTTTCTTCGTCGCCCTGTAAAATGGTTTGGGGTACATATGCACCAATACAACAGGTTGTAGCAATAATTCCTTCGTGGTATTGTTCAATCAGTGCTTTGTCAATTCGTGGATACTTACTATACATCCCTTCTATAAATCCCATGGAAGTAAGTTTCACAAGATTCTGATAACCAACAGCATTTTTAGCCAATAAAACTTGGTGGTAGCGCTTGTCTTTTAATTCCTTGGTAAATGTTTTGATAAATCTGTCTGCCACTACATAGAATTCGCAACCAACAATTGGTTTCACTTTGGGTGCTAAGATGTCATTTCCATTTTCGTCTTTTCCTACTACTTTGGTATTTTTCCAAGCCTGACTCACAAATTCAAATGCACCAAACATATTACCGTGATCGGTGATGGCAAGAGCAGGCATATTGTCTTTTACCGCTTTTTTATAGAGACTACCAATATTGGCTGCACCATCTAAAAGAGAGTATTGTGTATGAACGTGTAAATGAGAAAACTGCGACATGCTATGTTTGGATTCATTCAAATATCGTTACAATGCCTATCCAACTACCCAATAAATTTTCCACATTTGCATCAGATTTTGCCAGTTAAAGCTTTCAAACCTAAATTGCAGGTCAGGCGTATGAAAAAGTATTC
>JANOYH010000010.1:0-2258 GCA_031428775.1 Bacteroidota bacterium | reverse complement strand
CGCCGCCCATGCCCTGGATTGACAACGCTATACCAGATCAACCAACAATAACAAAACAGGCCAATGGTTTGATTCAATTAGAGAATTTAGGCACAGAACCCATCAAGGCATTTGCCGTGTTTATTTTGGACTTAGGCCTAGAAGTTAAACTCATCAATGCACAAATAGTACAATTAATTGTTAGCAATAAATCTGCTTTACTAGACCTTACAAAAGTTCCAGATACTGAAGGGAGAAGAATTTGTGTAGCGTCTGTTGATAGAAATAATAATGTGAGTCAGTTGCTGGAATTGAAATGACCATTCTCTATTAACGGACTTATTCATTTTCAAGTTTGAAATAATCAATTTTTTCGCATTAATGGCAAGACTGCTTTTTGATGAATGACCAATGGAACGTATTCCACCACTGTTACTGCCGTGTCTAAACCAAATGCTTTTTGGTCGGACTGCGCTAAATTTTTTATGGTGAAATAAGTGTCCATGATAAATCCTTCTTTGAAAGAAAAATCATTTTCCACTGATAAGAATGCTTCAATAATCACATAAGTGATATCTGCATGAAATGTGTTTGGATCAAGGCTTTCGTATTTGTTTTCTACATAAATTTCCTTAGACGTATACATTTCTTGCATTACTTTTTTGAACAAGAGATTCACCCTAGGTTGAATTCTGAATCCTAAATTAAAATCAACCCTAATCACCTTACCTGTCACCAATTCCTTGGTGCTATATTCCATGGTATAAGGATTATCTGATCGATTGATATGTACAAACCAATACACTTCTGCACGCTTTGGTTTTCTATGCAAAATACTGTGCATAATCCTGCGTTCAATTTCTCCTTCTATATCGGCCTTGGTTAAATAAACCAAGTGGGTAGCGTATTTGGGGAAATCTTTATCGGTGCTTAGGTTAATAAGTCGTGGTACATAATCCGACAGTTTCACAAATTGCAAATAACGATTGGTTATTTTACGCGCACGATACCAGATAACCATTATTAGCACCAAGATTAAATCTAAAAAGAGAAACATCCATCGGTGTTGAATTTTAGCAACATTGGCAATAAAAAAAGAGAGCTCTACTGTGATAAATACCAACATCACCAAACTGATGATGATCCTATTCCATTTTTTCACACGAAGCATATAAACAAACATCAATGAAGTTGTCATCAACATAGTGATAGAAATAAAGAAACCATAGGCGGCTTCCATATTTTCACTCTTTCTGAAATAAAACATCATTCCCACACAACCTATCCATAAGATCCAGTTTAAGCTTGGTATGTAAATCTGGCCCTTTACATTGGTGGGGAATTTAATGGCCACCCTTGGCCAACAATTCAAACTAATGGCTTCACTGATTAAGGTAAAAGAACCACTGATCAAAGCTTGACTAGCAATGATAGTAGCCAGTGTGGCAATCACTACGCCAATTAACAAGAACCAATGCGGCATCAATTCATAAAAAGGATTCAACCCATTTAGGGTATCGCTATGGTGCGCTAATAACCAAGCCCCTTGACCCATATAATTAGTAATCAAAGCCAGTTTTACAAATGTCCAACTCACTTGAATGTTTTTTCTTCCGCAATGTCCTAGATCACTATACAAAGCTTCTGCACCCGTGGTACAAAGGAATACAGCACCTAATAACCAGAATCCTTCGGGATAGTTGATGAGCAAATTATAGGCATAATAAGGATTAAATGCCTTAATGATGCTTGGCGTGTGCACTATTTGAATGGCCCCCAAAACCATGATCATTCCAAACCATACTAACATAATGGGACCAAAAGCAAAACCCATCACCTTGGTCCCAAAGCGTTGAAAGAAAAACAGTAAGGAGATAATGACTATGACAATCCCTACAGTTAAATTATTTCCAGGCACAATGGTATTTTCTAATCCATGAATGCCCCTAAGCCCTTCAATAGCTGAAGAAACTGAAATGGGTGGGGTAATAATGCCATCGGCCAATAAGGTGGCGGCGCCTATAATTGCTGGAATATAGAGCCATTTGGCATAGCGTTTAACAAGCGCATATAAAGAGAAGATTCCGCCCTCGCCTCTGTTATCGGCCTGAAGGGTTAGGAATACATATTTGAAAGTGGTTTGTAAGGTGAGGGTCCAAATAACGCAAGAAATACCTCCATAAACCAGCTCTTCCGTAATCTGTCTATCGCCAATGATAGACCTAAACACATACAATGGAGAGGTCCCAATATCGCCATAAATAATGCCCAATGTAACG
>JANOYH010000009.1:0-4865 GCA_031428775.1 Bacteroidota bacterium | reverse complement strand
ACACAGCAGCAACTAAAGGAAAGGTATCTTGACTATTTTTTCCGTAGACAAGACGGTTTTTGGATGCAGGAAGCCATGCAAAAATTACCGGCATTGAAAAGAGTTACTAATATGCTGGTTTGTGGAGAAGACCTTGGCATGGTGCCCAATTGTGTTCCTGAGGTGATGCAACAATTAGGACTCTTGAGCCTTGAAATACAACGCATGCCCAAAGATCCTTCCAAAAAATTTTTCCATCCCAATGACGCTCCCTATCTAAGTGTAGTAACTCCATCAACACACGATATGAGCACTATAAGGGGTTGGTGGGAAGAAGACAAAGAATCAACACAACAGTTTTTCAATTCAGCATTAGGACAGATAGGCGAAGCCCCATTTTTCTGTGAAGCTTGGATTAATAAAGCCATTGTATTACAACATTTGTATTCTCCTGCCATGTGGAGCATATTTCAGTTGCAAGACATATTAGGAATTGATCCTGTTATAAGAAGAGAAAATCCTTATGATGAAAGAATAAATATTCCAGCAAACTCGCAACACTATTGGCGATATCGGATGCAAATGACATTGGAAAATTTATTAAATACAGATGTTTTCAATGACTCTTTCCGTAAGTCCATTATACAAAGCGGTAGATAAATCATAAGCACATGCACTTGCAATATTGGCAAAAAGAATTGCCGTTTGTCTATCCGTTTACCATTTCAAATGGAAGAACCAAAACACATCAACCCACTTTGATAGTGTCTTTGTCAATTGGAAATTTTGTTGGATACGGAGAAGCTCCTGCAATAGCTTACTATGATATTAGTGTAGAAAAAATGGTTAGTGATCTGTTGCACAAAAAACAATTTGTTGAAAAATTTGCACTGACTGACCCAGAAAGGTATTGGCACTATTTGCACCACTTATTTCCTGAAAATCCCTTCTTAGTTTGCGCGCTGGATATGGCAGCTTGGGATTTATTTGGTAAAATGAAGGGAAAGAAATTATATGAACTGTGGCAGACTAACTGGCTAAATACACCCGCAACTGACTATACTATTGGGATTGATACCATTGAAAAAATGGTTGAAAAAATGAATCTTCAACCCTGGCCCATTTATAAAATTAAATTGGGTACTGATTACGATATTGAAATTATATCGGCACTTAGAAAAAAAACAGCTGCCTTATTTCGGATTGATGCCAATGCCGGCTGGACTCTAGAAGAGGCTAGCGCCAAAATTCCACAATTGGCTGTACTTGGCGTTGAAATGATAGAACAACCACTTGCCAAAGATAATTGGGAAGGGATGCATCAACTATACCAAGAATCAATGCTGCCTTTGTTTGCAGATGAATCTTGTGTTTTTGAAAAAGACGTGCAGAAATGTCAACACCATTTTCATGGAATCAATATTAAGTTGACAAAATGCAGTGGTATTACACCAGCTAGACGCATGATTACAGAAGCTAGAGCACTTGGTTTAAAAGTGATGATGGGCAGTATGAATGAATCCAGTATTGGTGCCGCTGCAGTGGCCAATTTTCTACCACAGCTTGATTTTGTTGACATGGACGGGCCATTGCTATTAGCAGAAGACCTTGCAACTGGAATCCAATTCCAACATGGAAACGTAACTTTATTAGGATCTACTGGATTAGGAATTCAACTAATAAGCATATGAAAGAGAACGCTGTTTATTGCGGACCGCTTTCTTTTGCATAAAGAGTTTATTTAGTCCATATACAGTATACACTACCTGCAACAACACAAAGAGCTGGAATAAGATGATTGCCATACTGTTTAGGTTACGCCATCTATCAAAATTAGGCCGATGAATAGGATAATAACGCCATTCCCTACTAATTGGTGGGGTGTAGGTGTATATCATCAGTATTGCTAGCATGATGAAAAACGAGCACATGATGTGCATCCATGAAATAACAATACTTCTAGTTTTGTTTTCCCTAAATCTTTTATGCAATTGATAAGGTACTGCTATCAATAGCAAAAAGACCATAGCACTTGTCATAAAACTCATTAAATAATAGGTGTTGTTAAGGAAGAACATAACGGTGTCTACTGGGGCTGTATAACTAGCCAGCCAGGCATACGCCATGGGAGTTAACCATAGCACATGTTCTCCGCGAACATTTGCAGTTGTGATCATTGGGGTACGTTTGGGTTACGGTTTCGCTGGATTAGAGCGCACGCTGGATTAAGGCGTAGCTATAAAGTTAGGAATTAACTAATACGATGTGAATAATTATTGCTCAATTCTGTTTAAAAATGCTAAAAATACCAAGTTGTTGGTAGTTTTGTATGCAGAAATAACAGATGACTACAGAAAGACAAGCAAAGATTCAGGAAGTATTGGCAAAGCGACAGTTCAATTTAGCCGTTGTCATGGAAAACGTGCAGGATTTGCACAATGTTTCAGCCGTTTTGCGCACTTGCGATGCTGTTGGTATACAAGATATTTATATCGTTAACACCAATATTCCCAAACACTATTTTTTTGGCCCCAAAAGTAGTAGTAGTGCTACTAAATGGCTTACTGTACACCAGTTTGATTCCATTCATGCCTGTATGGCGGTATTGCGACAACAATATCAAAAAATATATGCTACCCATTTAACCTCAGAAGCCATTGAATTGTATGCAATCGATTTTGTTTCTGAATCCGTGGCACTCGTTTTTGGGAATGAACACGATGGGGTGAGTGATGCCATGCGCGATTTATGCGATGGCAATTTTATGATACCCCAGGTTGGGATGATCAAGAGTTTAAACATATCGGTAGCTTGCGCCATTTGCATTTATGAGGCATTCCGACAAAAAAATATTGCCGGTCATTACGAACAATCAACGGTATCAGCACACAGAGCCATTGCCATCTCTGAGGCATGGAGCAAGAAAAAAGTAAAAATCAGGTTTAAAGATTTAAAAGCATCTAAGAAACAAGCGAAGTGATATCTTCTTCCAATAATGCTCGTTCTCTTTCTGCTACTTTTTTTTGTAGTGAGAGAATGCTCACATTTAATTCAAATCCAATTAACAAAATCAATGAGTTGAGTTCAATTAAAATCATGATGACCATGACCGTTCCAATGGAACCATATACTTTGTTATAATTTCCAAAACGGGTTACCCAAAAAGAGAAGCCAATCGTTGTTGCCAATGTTAAAAAAGTAGCCAATAAGGAACCAGGAGAAATGAGCTTCCACCTTTTTTCTACAGACGGGGCATATTTATAGATCAATGAAATGCTCATAAAAATTAATAATACAATCACGATCCACCTACTGTTTTCCCACCACCACAAATGGGCTCGCTTTTTCATCCCAAATAAGTTTTTCAAAAGAGATTGCATGGCATCATGACCCATTAAGAAAAACACCACACAGATCAACAATACAATCAACATCAACGTCAATCGTATGGCGCGCCAGCGCTTGTGCATAAAATATGTTTTAGCGTCTAAGATGGATTGGTCGAATGTTCTAATGATACCCATTGTAGCATTTGAAGCATAAAAAATGACCAATAAGAAACCAAAAGAAATGAGACCACCTCTCGACTTTTTAAAATAGTCGTTCAAAAAATCTTCTACCATTAAATAAGTTCTTCTATCAGGAGTAATGTCTTTTGTGAGGGCTAATAATTCGTTTCTAAATTGTGCCGATACAGGCAAATATGGGATCACAGAAAATAAAAACAAACAGGCCGCAGGAATGGCCATGATTACATTAAATGAAATCACAGATGCACGGTCGTTCAGTCCAATTCTATTGATTTGCGAGAAAAAGAACTGGATCACATCAAACAATGGAATTCCTTGAAAGCCAGGTATAATAATCATTTTGCTCTTCCTAAGTAGGAAAGCAATTGGTTTTAGCGTAATGAGTCTGCGTTCTAGTTGATTCAATTTTTCTTCGCTTGTTTTTCAGCCGTGTAAAGATTCAATGCCTTTTGGTATTCTTTTGCAAAGCTATCGTGTTCTTTATAGTTACTGCTAAAATGATGGTAGCCACTGAAATCGCTTTTCGCAACAAAAAATAAATAATCCGTTTTTGGTGCATTTAGCACCAAATCAATAGTTTTTTTCGAAGGCGTACAAATTGGTCCAGGGGGTAATCCCTTTTTGCGATAAGTATTATATGGAGATGGATTGGAAAGATACTTTTCATAGATCCTTGTCAAACTAAAGTCCTTCATAGCATATTTGATAGTAGGGCAGGCTTGTAATGGCATTTGCTGTTGCAAGCGATTGATATAAACGCTGGCAATTTTTGATTTATCCGTATCATAATTAGTTTCTTCGTCTACAATAGAAGCTAAAATATATACTTGCTCTGTTGAAAAACCTAAAGCAGTGGCTTTATTTAAGCGGTCTTGTTCATTCCAAAATTTTTGATTTGCATCAAATAATTTTTGGAAAATTTTATCTATGCTACTGTTCCAATAATAAGTATACGTGTTGGGGAGGATGATCGTAAAAATGTTGCTGGTATCAACACCCCACTTTTTCAATGAATCGGTGGATTGTAGGTAATGCATTACTTTCAAACTGTCTGATTCAAATTTAGATCCAATCAATTTTGCAAGGTCTTCTTTTAACCTGATTCGATTTATGACCAAATTAATTTCCGCTTGTCGCCCATTTTTAAGCATTCGAGAAATACTCCAAAGACTTTGACCATTTTTTATTTCGTATTTGCCTAGTTTGATTTTTTTGTCGCCCCCATTTAAAGAAATCAGCCAACCCAAAACCATTGGAAACTTCAGCAATGATGGTTCTTTTATGGCAGTACTGATGCCATAATTTGCAACGGTTTCTTCCGTTACCATTAAGTATTGATTTTTTTCAGTAAAAGCT
>JANOYH010000008.1:0-1803 GCA_031428775.1 Bacteroidota bacterium | reverse complement strand
CCAAGCTTGCCAGCTGCTGATTATTCTATGACCGTGAATTTCACCAAACAACAATTTGCCAGCCAAACCTTTTTAGTAGAAATAACCGAGAAAGACAGGGGATTTAGATTAAAGCAGGATACAGAAAATACCTGGGTTTTGTCTGATATGGTGTCGCAAGCAGTGATTAGAAATGCTGTAGGAAAACAAGTAACGCTGATTAGTTACGATAATAAGGTCAATAAGCCTGCGATTGATACCATCTCAAAAAATGCAAAGGGCGAACGGATGAAAGTCACGAATCCCAATTTGGGCAATGGCACATCAGTCACCTATAAGCCAGCGCCGGTTCCAGTTGTTACAGCATTCAATGTGACCAAAACCTACGAAAAGGTTGGAGTGAACGGCATTAATCAGGTTTATGCAGTCTTGAACGGATCAAAAAAAGACACCATTTCTATATTTATTCCCGCGCTCGACGAGCAGAAAGATTTACCATCGCCGGTAAAAAAGCGGATGAAAGAGGAGTCCTCTAAAGAAACCAATGAAGACGTATTGCTAAATATTCCCATGCCTCAAACGAATGCCATCCCTAAAAAGGCAAAATCGACTAATTAGTTTTCCATTATGCTGAAAGTATCATCCTATAAACAAAGTCGATAACCCATCTTTTAATAAATCAGCAGCATGTCTCGTTATTTTCTGGAAATCAGCTACAAAGGAACGGCCTATTGCGGGTTTCAGATTCAAGATACTGGTGCAACCATCCAATCTGAGTTAACAACTGCATTGCAAACGGTATTTCGGGAACCTTTTCAGTTAACGGGTTCATCTAGAACAGACGCTGGAGTGCATGCTTTACAGAATTATTTTCATTGCGATACAGCATTGGCGTTAACGAATAGGCATATATATAGTATCAATGCTTTGTTGCCCAAAGACATTGCAATCAAGTCAATTACCTTGGTAGCTCCAGACGCACATGCAAGATTTCATGCCTTAAATAGAAGCTATCGATATAGTATTTATCGCTTCAAAGACCCCTTTCTGGTAGAAACTGCCTGGTTATATCCATTCCCTATCAGCGTACAATTATTAGAAGCTACTGCCGAACTGTTGATGGAATACACTGATTTTACCTCATTTTCAAAGCGGAATAGTCAGGTTAAGACCTATAATTGTCAATTAGTGTATTCTAGGTGGAAAGAGAAGGATGGTTTACTGATGTATGAGGTGAGGTCCAATCGTTTTTTGCGCGGAATGATCCGTGGGTTGGTAGCCACTATGTTGAAAGTTGGAAGGGGGACCATCAGTTTGGCAGAATTCCGAAGCATCATAGAAGCAAAAGATTGTACCAGAGCCGATTTTTCTGCTCCTGCACATGGTCTATGTTTAATGGAAGTCAATTATCCTGTGGAGCTGTTGCAAAAAGTCTAGTTGAATCATATTTTATCTCCAGTTAATTTGGGTGATAAAAGGGTATTTAAAGCCCAGATCTAAAGGCTTTAATAGTTGTGTTGAGTTTTTTTCGAAAATATTTATTGCCATGAAAGCCTTTGATAGTAAGTCTTTCACGTTTCACTAACAGTTTTATTTCAAAAAAGATTTGGTAAGAAATCTTCTGCCCTTATCTTTGCACCCCGCTACTAAAAAAAGCGCTGCTCTTTCAAACAGAATCTCTCTTAAAAAATGATTTTCATAAATATTTGCAAATCAATTTTGTTACTCGGTTTTCTGTCTGTATATTTGCAACCCGCTACTAAAAAAAGGCGGATAGTTCTTGGAAGAAAAGTAGAAATGGTTATGCCGGAAGTGATTAAAAAT
>JANOYH010000007.1:0-17496 GCA_031428775.1 Bacteroidota bacterium | reverse complement strand
ACCAACCAATTTCTGCCTCCAAAATCAATTAACACTTGTGCAGATGCTTCATCCATAGGAAGCGCAAAACCATATCTTTCCATACCACGTTTATCAGCCAGTGCTTTTGCAAAAGCCTCGCCTAGTGCAATGCCCGTGTCTTCAATGCTGTGGTGTTCATCTATGTGTAAGTCGCCCTTAGTAATAACCGTCAAATCTAATTTACCATGACGCGCTATCTGGTCTAACATATGGTCAAAAAATCCCAAGCCCGTATCAATTGTGGCTTTACCAGTTCCATCCATATTCAATGCAATACTGATCTTTGTTTCATTGGTATTGCGTTCATGCGTAACACTGCGAAGGGATAGTTTTAAAAAACGATAAATTTCTTCCCATTGAGTTGTTTCAAGAGCGATGGTTTCTTTGAAAGCTGTCAAGCTATCTTTCACTTCAGCAGAACCCAAACTTGCATCCACATTAAGCCAGATGGCTTTAGCACCAAGGTTTTTAGCCAATTGCACATCGGTAATTCTATCTCCAATTACATAAGAATTAGCCAAATCAACATCGGGATTATTCAAAAAATCTTCTAGCATTCCAGTAGCAGGCTTTCTAGATGGCATGTTCTCATGCGGGAAGCTTTTGTCGATATGTACCGAAGAAAAATGAATCCCTTCATTCGCCAGCGTTTCCATGATAAAATCCTGCACTGGCCAAAACGTTTTTTCAGGATAACCACTAGTTCCAAGTCCGTCTTGATTGGTAACCATCACCAATTCATAATCCAATTCTTTTGCAATCAAGGTCAAGTATTGAAACACTTGAGGATAAAAACTCAGTTTTGAAAAATCATCAATTTGATAAGTTGGTGGCATTTCATTGATAATGGTTCCATCCCTGTCTATGAATAAAATCCTTCGCATAATTATTTCAGTTTTGCTCTTATTGATTTTACTTCTGCCGCATTTACTACAGAGGCCTTATTCGTCCAATTGTTTCTAATATAGGTTAAAACGTCTGCTATTTGTTGGTTGGATAAATCGCTATGCGGCGCCATGATATTGCTATAATACTCGCCATCAATTTCTCGCTTTTCTGCATTGCCATGCAACACTATCTTGATCAAGTTTGCTTTATTTTTTGCCACTACTGCAGAAGCTCCATCTAATGGTGGATTTAAGTGTGGCACACCTCCTCCATCAACTTGGTGACAAGCCAAACATCTCGTGTTATATACTTGCTTCCCATTTTCTATAGTTTTTTTTGGAATGGCTGTTTTATTTGACTGCGACCATCCCAGAAAATGGATGGAACAAAAAACCAAAAGCATGAGTGTCCTAATATTCTTCATAAATTAATTGGTTATTTACCAGTATAAATAATTCTATAGATGGTGCCCTTACTATCGTCCGTCACATACAAGGAACCATCTGGACCTTGCGCCAATCCACAGGGACGATGTTGTGCTCCCTTAGTTCCCATCACCACATCAATGCCAGCAAATCCATTGGCAAAGACTTCCCATTTGCCTGTTGGTTTTCCGTTTTCAAAAGGGGCAAATGCTACATAATATCCTTCCTGAGGCAAAGGTGCCCGGTTCCAAGAACCATGAAAAGCTACAAAAGCGCCATTCTTATATTTTGCAGGAAACTGGTTACCTGTATAAAACAACAATCCATTGGGTGCCATATGTGCCGGGAATGACATTGCTGGATCATCAAATCTTGTATCCTCAGAAACCATTTTACCATCGCCCCCATACTCCGGAGCCACTATTTTCTTTTTTAAAGCTGGATCATAATAGATATAGGGCCATCCTGCATTGGTTCCTTCTTTTATGGCATACATGGTTTCAGCTGGTTTTTCTGCATTCGCTTTCTCGTCGTATAAATCTGGAAACAAATCGTGTAATTGGTCGCGTCCGTGTTGCATGACAAATAGTTGGTCGTTTTGGGTATTCCAATCCAGTCCAACTACATTTCTTAATCCCGTTGCATACCGCACACCATCCCCATATTTTTGTTCAATTTTGCTTGCACTGAATTTCCAAATGCCGCCTGCAGAATCCAAAATATTACAGGGCTTTCTTCCTTGCGAACCTTTTTGACGGTCTTGTTCTTGACAAGAATTTGAATAAGCACCAACGTTTACATAAATATTTCCTTTAGCATCTAATGCTATCGATTTTGACTCGTGTTGACGCCTGTTAATCAAACCAGTCACTATTTTTTCTGGTGTATCTTGATTCAACACTTCTCCATTGTCATTTAAAGCATAGCGAAATACTTCTTCATCTGAAGATGCATAGAGGTACTTTCCTTTGATGGCCATTCCTGTTCCAAGATAATTTCCAAATGCAGTTTTAGTATCCGCCCTACCATCGCCATTATTGTCCTTTAACAGAACAATTCCTTTTCCATTTACAAGCCTAAACAATTTAATATAGATATTCCCTTTATCTGTAATTGCAATATGCCTTGCCCTTCCAACACTATCAGCTACTTTAAGTGCACCAAAACCTGAGGGAAGTTTTAGTCCAGCATTATCTGCATCAGGAATCACTGTTACTTTATTTGTTTCGTGAATCGATATTTTGTTCGTGGCATTGATCTTTCCTTGGTTATTTACCTTAGTGGAATCATTGGCATTTGAAGTGCTAGAAAGCAGTGAAAACGCGATCAGCTTTAATAGAAATAAATGTGTGATGTTTTTCATTATTCAGCTTTTGTGTGGGTTTATTAATTTGAAAGTGATGAAATTACTACTCTAAACAGAATTATGCCTGCATTGTTTTCGTTTCATACCATTGATCCATGGCGTCTACCAATGTTGTATTTTCTTTTTCTGTGCCGATGGTAATTCTTAGGCAATCTTCACATAGCATCACCGTGCTCCTATCCCGAACCACAATTCCTTTGGAGAGCATAAATTCATAAATTTTTCTTGCTTCCGAAATTTTAACCAAGATAAAATTGGCATCGGAAGGATAGACCCTTTCTACCGTAGGCATGGATTCAAAGACGGGTATTAACGCATCGCGCATAGCTACCAATTCCTTGATCATATCATTCACTTGACCCAGTTCTTCCAAAGCCTTTAGGGCCAATTCCTGTGTTACTTGGTTAATATTATAAGGTGGCTTCACCCTATTCATCACTTCTAGAATTTCTGTTGATGCAAATGCCATTCCTAGTCGAAGTCCAGCCAATCCCCATGCCTTACTAAATGTTTGCAACACCACCAGATTGGGATAGTCAACCAATTCGGATAGAAAGGATTTCTGTTTTGCGAAATTGATATAGGCTTCATCAACCACCACTATCCCATCAAAATTGTTCAATACAAATTCTATATCTGCCCTATTTAGACTATTCCCAGTGGGATTATTGGGCGAACAAAGCCAAATAAGTTTGGTATTTGGATTGATCAGTGTTTCCATATGTATTAGGTTGAGTTGAAAATCTGGCAATAGTGGTGCAATTTTCAATTCAATATCGTTAATATGGGCACTGACTTCATACATGCCGTAGGTAGGTGGACAAATCACCACATTATCCAACCCCGGATTACAAAAGCACCTAAACAAAAGGTCGATGCATTCATCGCTTCCATTACCCAGGAAAATTTGTTCTTGACCAATTCCCTTAACCTGGCTAATTGCTTTTTTCACTAAATGCTGGTGTGGATCAGGATAACGATTATACCATTTAGACAGTGGCGATCCTAAGCTATTTTCATTGGCATCTAGAAAAACGGAAGCCTCGCCACTGAATTCGTCTCGGGCCGAGGAATAGGCTTTGAGTTGTTGAATATTAGGGCGGATTAGGTTTGTTAATTGAAACATAGTTTTTATGATTTTAATGAGGCTTGTCTGACTTTAACTGCGTTGGCATGGGCGTCTAGTCCCTCTGCTTCAGCCATTAATGTTACCATACTTCCTATATTGGCCAATCCTTCTTTTGTTAGTTGCTGAAAACTGATCTTTTTTACAAAACTGTCTAGGCTAACGCCACTATACGCACGGGCATAACCATTGGTTGGTAGCGTATGATTGGTGCCACTTGCGTAGTCGCCGACCGACTCAGGCGAATAATTACCTAAGAAGATAGAACCTGCATTGGTAACCTGATTTCCAATTTCTTCCGCATTACTACAGGCTATGATTAAATGCTCTGCAGCGTAGTCATTAACAAGCTCAATTGCTTCAGAAATGCTTCTCATTAAAATACAGGTACTATTATCTAATGCTTTGGATGCCAATATTTTTCTACTTATTTTATTTAATTGATTACCCAACTCAACCTGAACCCCGTCTATCAATTCTGGAGAGTCTGTGACCAATAAAACCTGACTATCTGAGCCGTGTTCGGCCTGACTTAACAAATCAGCCGCCACAAAAGCGGGTATTGCTGAGCTATCGGCCAGTACACATACTTCACTAGGACCCGCTGGCATGTCAATAGCAACGCCAACTTGTTGGATGAGTTGCTTTGCACAGGTTACATATTGGTTACCAGGGCCGAAGATCTTATATACTTTCGGAACGGTTTCAGTACCAAAAGCCATAGCGGCAATGGCCTGAACACCGCCTATTTTAAACAACTTTGTAACACCTACCAATTGAGCAGCAAAGAGTATGGCTGGGTGCAATTTGCCTTGATTATTAGGCGGTGAGCAAAGTATTACTTCTTTACAACCAGCTATTTGAGCAGGTATACCTAACATTAAAATGGTAGAAAAGAGCGGAGCAGAACCTCCTGGGATATACAATCCTACTTTATCAATACCCACCGATTTGCGCCAACAACTTACGCCCGGCATTGTTTCCACTATGGCTATTTTGTCTATTTGTTGCAGGTGAAATAGGCGAATATTATCAGCTGCTTTACGGATAGCCTCTTTTAGCTCGGGCAATAAAAGCCCTTCTGCCTCTGAAAATTCCTCAGCCGTAACCTGATTATATAATAGGTTAACCCCATCAAATTGAAAGGTAAACTCCTGAACGGCAACATCGCCTTTTAGCTTAACCGTGTCTAGCACTGATTGCACAGTTGCCTCCAAAGCCTTATGATCTAGGGAGGGCCTTTTTAATAATTCGGGCCAATCTGCCCTGTCTGGAAACTGAACTTGCTTCATTATTTGCGATTAACCAATTACTTAAACGATCATTTTTTCTATGGGGACCACCAATATTCCTTGTGCACCAGCTTCCTTTAATTGTTCAATTATATCCCAGAACTCATTCTCTTTCAATACACTATGTACACTACTCCATCCCGGTTCAGCTAGAGGCAAAACAGTTGGACTTTTCATACCTGGCAATAAAGAAATGATCTTTTCTAGGTTAACATTGGGGGCATTAAGCAGGATATATTTATTGTTTTTGGCTTTTTTAACGGCTTGAATTCTGAAAAGTAGTCGAGTTAGCAAAGCTGCTTTTTCTACACTAAGCTGTTTGTTCTGGATTAATACCGCCTGCGATTCTAGGATGGTTTCTACTTCTTTAAGGCCATTCATAAACAAGGTTGAGCCGCTGCTAACTAGGTCGCAAATGGAATCTGCCAATCCAATACCAGGGGCGATTTCCACACTACCACTAATCTCATGGATTTCTCCGTTCACTTGATGTTTATTTAAAAACTGCTGAACGAGTACAGGATAGCTAGTGGCGATGCGTTTGTTTTGCAAGAATTCGGCACCGGTATAGTCCTCTCCTTTTCTGATGGCTATGCATAGTCGGCATTTCCCAAATCCCAGTTTCTCGCCCACATCCACTTTTTTATTCTTTTCATAGACCACGTTTTCTCCCACAAATCCGATATCGGCAACCCCGTCTTCCACGTATTGGGGAATATCATCGTCGCGCAGAAAATAGACTTCAATCGGAAAATTACTGGCATCGGCCTTTAATTTATTAACGCCGTTACTGATGTCAATACCGCATTCTTTTAATAATCGGATAGAATCGTCGTGCAATCGTCCACTTTTCTGGATTGCCAGTCTAAGTTTCACTACTTCAGATTTGTTGTTTGTCATGGTCATAATTTTCAATTTGATGCGGCTTCAGATGACTAAAATAAAAAAGCCTACCCGAGGGTAAGCCTTTCAATGTTTTATAATAGTACACAAAACACCAACAGCCTACCGCTTAGGTAAGGAATGATGATGGTGGTTATGTGTGTTTGTTTGCATTACCCTACAAAAATAATGGCATATTCAGATATCCGCAAATTTATTTAATTTATGGTTAACTTTCATCCCCAAAAGAAGCAATACCACTAAAACTAAACACATGAGATTTCACAAGCCCTTCCTCCTTTTTATTAGTTGCACCTTTATGATTAGCAGCTTGTTGGCACAAGATGCCATCAATTATCAAACGCCACCGAAAGACATAGCCGACCTACTTTTGGCCAAGCCTACGCCCACCGTAAATATCAATGGGAACGCCACTTGGATGCTGTTGAGTGAACGCAATTCTTATCCTACAGTGGAAGAATTGGGTCAGCCCGAGTTTCGTATTGCAGGCTTAAGACTAAACCCCAATAATTTTTCGCCTAGTAGACAAATTTTCATCAACAACTACCTTTTAAAGAACTTGAAATCTAACCAAACGACTAAAGTAACCGGATTACCCGCCACTTTATTAGCAAGTGGTGCAAGTTGGAATCCTTCAGAAACAAAAATTGCCTTTACCCATACTACAGCTTCAGGAGTGGATTTATATGTGATTGATGTAGCTACACAAAAAGCAACAAAAATCAATAAACGTTCAGTGAATACGGTATTGGGGAATCCATATACTTGGGTAGACGATCAATCCATCATTTACAAAGCAACTACACAGGCTGCAACTGCCGTTCCAAAAAAGATGATTACGCCTAAGGGACCAACTATCCAACAAAATCTTGGTAAAGCGGCTCCTAGTGCTACTTTTCAGGACTTGATTAAATCACCTTACGATGAACAACTCTTCGAATTCTATGCCACATCACAATTGGTACAAAATAAAAATGGTGTTGAGACTACTATTGGAAAAGCCGGTATCATTTCAAGTTTTACTTTATCGCCCGATAAAAAATACATTTTACAAAGAACCATTCGCAAGCCATTCTCTTATTTGGTTACTGCCAATGGTTTTCCATCAACCATTACTATCACAGACTTAAAAGGTACCCTTGTAAAATTAGTGGCCGAATTACCCTCATCAGAAGGAACGCCATCAGGATATGATAATACACAAAATGTTCCAAGGTCGTTCGACTGGAGAGACGACGAAGCCGCAACCCTCACATGGGCAGTTCCATTGGATAGTGGACTCATCAAAAATAAAGTGGAGTACCACGACCAAGTAATGGCATTGACTGCACCATTTACAGGAGCTGCTAAAGAGCTCTTCAAAACCAAATTAAGGTATGCTGGAACATCTTGGGGAAATGCAAGTTTAGCATTGGTACAAGAAATATCTAGAACCAAGCAAATGGGCCGGGTTAGTCGATTTAATTCAACCAACAACAGTTTAGAAACCTTGTATGAACGCAATCAAACAGATGCTTATGGCAATCCAGGTAACCCTATCACCAGTAAGAATAGCTTTGGCAAAGAAGTGGTATTAACCACAGATAATGGCAGCAAATTGTTGATGAATAATGAAACAGGATCTTCTACTAAAGGTGATTTGCCCTTTTTGGCTAAATTCGATTTAACAAGTAAAAAAAGTGAAATCATCTGGCGTTGTCAAGAAGGTGTTTATGAATATGTATCTAAAGTTTTAGACGCCAATAAATTGACATTTATTACGCGCAAAGAGTCTCAGAAAGAAGTTCCCAATTATTACCTCAAGAATTTAATGCTTCGTATTGCTGATATTCAATTAACCAATTTCACCAATCCTTATCCGCAATTGGAAGGGGTGAGTAAACAAAAAGTATCCTATAAAAGGGCTGATGGCGTTGATTTAACGGGCGACCTTTATTTACCCAAGGGCTATAACAAAGAAAAAGATGGTTTACTTCCGGTATTGATGTGGGCCTATCCACGTGAATTCAACAATGCGGCCGACGCGGCGCAGGTAAGGGGCTCACAATCAAAGTTTACGACCATCAGTTGGGCGTCACCTATCTTTTATGTAACACAGGGATATGCTGTTTTAGACAATGCAGAGTTTCCAATTGTGGCAGCATCGGCAGATAAAAAACCAAACGACAATTTTGTAGTACAGTTAGAAATGAATGCTGCGGCAGCCATCAACAAATTGTCTGAATTGGGTATTGGTGATAAAAACAGGATTGCAGTAGGTGGACATAGTTATGGTGCATTTATGACTGCAAATCTTTTAGCACATACTAAATTATTTAAGGCGGGTATTGCTCGAAGTGGTGCATATAATAGAACACTAACGCCATTCGGATTCCAAAATGAAGACAGAACTTATTGGCAGGCACCACAATTGTATTTTGACATGAGCCCATTTAGTTATGCCGATAAAATCAAGACACCCATCTTATTAATTCATGGAGATAGCGACAACAATCCAGGTACATTCCCTATAAACAGTGAGCGCTTGTTCAATGGAATAAAAGGACATGGTGGCACGGTTAGGTTTGTATTTCTACCATACGAATCACATAGTTATAGTGGTAAAGAAAACCTCTTACACATGCTATGGGAACAGAATGAATGGTTAGAAAAATATGTGAAGAATGCTAAATAAAACTTTAACCAACAAGCTTTATCTTGCCATAATAAACGATTGAATATGAAATGGAGTTTACTTGCTGCTTTTTTGTTGATGACAATTATGGGGTTCTCACAAAAATATTATTTGTTTGTGGGAACTTATACTGCTGGTTCCAGCAAAGGAATTTATGTATATGAGTTTGATGCCGCAACGGGTAAAACTAAATGGGTAAGCAATACAGACAGTGCCGCTAATCCATCATTTTTAGCAATATCACCCAATGGAAAATTTGTCTATGCGGTGAATGAAGTGAGTAGACAACAAGCTGGAATGGTTAGTGCCTATAGTTTTGACGCAATGAGTGGCAAATTAAAATTTGTGAATCAAGTGTCTAGCGGTAGAGAAAACCCCTGTCATATTTCCATCAATAAAAATGCACAGTGGATCATGGTTGCCAATTATACTGGGGGCAGTTTGGCTTGTATACCCATACGACTAGATGGCTCTTTGGTACCCATGACCCAGCATATATTACACGCTGGTAAGAGTGTCAATGAGAAACGCCAAGAGAAACCACATGTGCATTCTGTATTTTTCTCGCCCGACGAAAAATATTTACTAACGCCAGATTTGGGAACCGACCTTGTTGATATTTATGAGTTTAGTCCAAATAATCAAAAGCCATTAATAGTAGCTCCACAAAACGTGATTAAAATAGCTCCGGGCAATGGTCCGAGGCATTTGGATTTTTCGCCAGACGGAAAATTTTTGTACATCATTGAAGAAATGAGTGGAACTGTTTCTGTACATAAATATGCCAATGGACGGACCCTTTTTGTGGAAAGAGTGGCCACACATCCGGCAGATTTTAAGGGTCAGCCTGGCAGTGCAGATATCCATGTTTCTGCCGATGGCAAATTCTTATATGCCTCTAATAGGGGTAAAGAAAACAATATTGCCATTTTCAGTATCAATAAGGAAACGGGTAAACTTAGCGCTATTGGATATGAATCAACCAAGGGTGAGGGACCAAGAAATTTCAGTATAGATCCTTCGGGCAAATTTTTGTTGGTGGCGAATCAATTAACGAGTTCGGTTGAAATATTTAATCGGGATAGCAAAACAGGTTTGTTGAAACATACAGGGAATAGCATGCAAATACCCAATCCTGTTTGTTTGAAATTTTTAAAAAAATAGTAGGCTAAACGCTTTCCTTTTGAAATAGGGCGGGGATTGTTTTTAAAATTAATTTGATGTCGTAGATGAATGAGTGATTTTTGGCATAGTTATTATCCAACATCAATCGTTCCTCTTCTGACATAGCCCCCTTGCCCCTTTTTTCTACTTGCCATAATCCAGTAATGCCAGCAGGCGCTACAAAGCGGAGGGCGTATTTGTCGGTCGTGAGTTTTTCTGCTTCATATAAAGGCAAGGGCCTATTCCCTACAATACTCATATCCCCTATCAGCACATTTACCAATTGAGGTAATTCATCTATACTTGTGTTGCGCAAAATCTTGCCAACTTTGGTAACACGAGGGTCGTCTTTGATTTTAATGAAAGCAGAATTTGCTGTTGCTTTTTTGAAAACGGTATAACCTTTCTCACACCAAGAAATGTTATCGGCATAAACAGGCATCTGGCATTTACTACCTCGGGCAATACATTCATCACAAAGTACTGGGGCACTGTCTACAACTGCTGAAACGGTCTCAGAGCCAGTATTATATTGATTGAGGTGTTTCAAATCTTTAAGGCGTTGGTCGGCATTCACATACATGGACCTAAACTTAAAAAATTTGAAAATCCGATATCCCGTCCCTACCCTTAGTGAATAATAAAAAACAGGACCTTTAGACTCCAATCTAACGGCAAGAATCACCAACAACAAAATTGGAGAAAGCATCAATAAAACGATAGATGCAAAACAAATGTCAAATAGGCGTTTGATAAAAGGTGTTGAATACTTTTTGAATGGATGTGTTTTTTGCTTGGTATCAATTGCGGACCAGTTAGTGACCACAAAATTGATTCTTTTTTCTATTCGCGATTTTTCAAAGGGCGCTATAAAAACATCTGTTACACCAGCTTTTAGACTGAATCGTAAAAGATTTTCTTTAGCTTGATGCACTAGAATGAAAAAAGGAATGGGACTGAAATTTTTATTCTGAAGTGCTTCTAGCAATGCAATCCCAGATGTACCCATTATTTCGGAATGAGAAATAATGGCAACAATGTCTAGATTAGAACCCGTCCACTGATTGCTTAGGTCAAGACCATTGTCAAAAAAAGAAAGTTGCATTAAGTTGAAATCGCAAGACGTTAAAAAATCCTTGGTAGCATCATCTGCATTAACGACTGCTAACATTTTATTTCCCATAAAATTAGTTTTGCTTTTTATTTACCTATCCTACGCAAAATATTCTTGATTCGTGCATCCAACTCTCTTGGGTTAAAAGGCTTGATGATATAATCGTCTGCACCTGCTTCCAAACATCGAATGCGCGTTTCTGTATCATCCTTTCCAGATAATATAATTAAAGGAATCGAACTAAAGAACCCACTATTTCTTATTTGTTCTAGCAGATCCATCCCACCCAAACCAGGTATATTCAAATCTGAAATAATTAAATCCGGAATATTTCCGCTTTGTAAATAATTCAAGCCTTCCATTCCATCTGTGAACATAGTCACCGAATAATGTTCACTAAGCGACTGATTTAATATAGCTTGAATAAATGCATCGTCTTCTACAACCAATATAGAAGGAAGTTGCAATTTTGGTTGATTCATTGAAGCAATTTTTTAGAAAAATAATAAATCTACTTACACATTGAAGGTACGCTAAATATTCAGCCTAATTAGTCCTTTTTATTTTTCACACTTACTACTTCAATATCAAAAACAAGTACGCTATTGGGGGGTATGCCTTTACTTCTAGATCGAATACTGTAACCTAAATTTGAAGGAATAAACAGCCTAATTTTTCCACCTACTTTACAAGCAGGCAGTCCAATTTGCCAACCCATAATTAATCTTGAAAGAGGGAAGGTTGCTGGGTTTTCTTTTGTTTGGTCAAAAATAGAATCGTCTTTGAGCAGACTTCCTTTATAAAATACGGTAACGGTATCGGTAACAGCAACTTTTGGACCATTCCCTTCATTAAGCATCAAATAATAAATACCATTAATACTAGCCGTTGTATCAATCTTCTTTTGTTGAATTGCAGTAAAAATTAGGGCATTGTCTTTCAAAGCCTGAGCAGCACTATCTGCGTTTCTAGTCCAGTCAACCACGGGTTTTTTTGTTGTTAAAGGTCTATTAAATACCGCTCCAAATGTTGCAGTAGCTTTTTCAAATCCACCATTCCATAAAACAAATTGTCCGTTTTCAATAGCCAGTCCATAGTCAATTCTATCTCCAGCCTTACCTGTAGCATCATAAGAGAATTTAGCTTCGGTGATTTCTAACCAGCTACCATTTTCGCGTTGAATCCATTGATTACCAAAAATTGCTTTGCGTTTTAATTGTCCATTGATGCCCACAAAATTTTCGTTGAAAGCATATAAGTTGCGCAAATATTTTCCGTCTTTTGGTGCTTTAAAAGCAGCAATTAACTTCCATTTTTTGAGGTCAGGTATATAAAAATAGCCTGTATAAATGGTACTATTGGAAGCACTATCGGGCAATGCGGTTACCATTAGTTGATAAGTGATGCCAGTTTTCCATGGAAATACCCAATGACTATGTCCGCCTGTACCCTCGTTTCCAAAATCATTAGCCACTACTCCATCGCCCTTGGCCAATAATTGCACTTTATTAGAGTCTGCCACTTTACCACGGTCTTTGGCTTCGTTACCGGCATCCCATACTGAAAATATGACCCTTCGTTCAGTATCACTGTTTACTTGAATACCAAAATAACCTCGAGCAAAACCATTGGACATATAATAACTATGTACGGCATCTGCTTTTTCTGGGATAGTGATTTCTGAATAGAAAGTAACTGTTTTAGCGGTATCAGATAAGGGATATTTAAGGTGTACAGAAGCCGCGTTCCTTCTCTCTTTAGTATTAAAATGCATCCCTTCTGCAGCGGGTCCTTTTAATTCTACACTTGCTATTTCAGCAATTAACTTGCCTGTTTTCTTCAAACCCCTTATTTGAACACGCACAAAACCTGAATCTGCGATTAGAATAGAACCAACGCTCAATTTCACAAATTTGTTGGTAAGTGGCACAGTTACCTCATATAATTTGCTGCCAAACGCAACTTGCAGTTTACTTGCCCCTTCTGCATTCTTCACAAACAACGACAAGTCTAACTTGCCTGTTTTTCTAATATAGAAATGATATTCCAGGTTTTGTTGAAGGTTGGTCCAATTTACTACCCCTTTCTGTGTATGAAAAATTTGGGTATCTCCTATTTCAAAAGGAACTGCATAACCTGTATAGGCAGGGATGTTCTGAATGTTCTGGGAAATGGATTGAAAGGAAAGAAAAATGGTAAACAAGCCTATTATTCTACGCATATAAAATGTTTGTATGCTTCAAACATAATAAAAAATGCCAATGAATGGTATTATTCTGCCTCAAACCAGATAGGTGATTGGTTGTCTGGCTCCGCATTATAGTTAATAAATAGTTCCTCTCCAATGGCAATATCGTGAATAGCTGTAATAGTCATCAATTCGCTTTCAAAGTCCATTTGATAACTACAATTGGGCTTGTAGGAATGGTTATAAATGGAGATATAGCCTAGTCCAACTGCCCCCATTTCGTGTCCTTCACCCCATTCAAAAATATAATTATATAAGAGTGTCTCTTCTGCTTTTTTTCTATCAGCCATAGACAAAACCAAAACAGGAGAGATTTCCAAAGTGGTTTGGGCTTCTATAGGTTCAGAAGTGAATACCCCTCTACCTTTTTGTTTGGAAGGCGCAACAACTAAAATGGGTAGGATCATATTCAATAATTGCGGCGAAGTTAATACAAACATTCACAGTAATTTTTCATAACAATACCTCAAATAGTTAAATTGCAGCCATGTCGTTAGAATTGGAGCAACCAGAAATGAAAGAAGTCTTTGAGCAATTGATTGCTACGGATGACAAACTGGCTATTCAGGATTTCCTGAACGATCAGAATATTAGTGATGTAGCTGAATTGATAAATGAGTACCCCGATTATGAAGCGCAAATCATTGCCAACATGGCCATCAACCGTGCGGCCAGTGTGTTTAAGATCCTAGACTTTTCTCAACAGAAAGACATTGTAAAAGAATTACCCACTTCAAAAACTGCAGAGTTGCTCAATGAGTTGCCTGCGGATGATAGAACAGATTTCTTAGAAGAACTACCCAAGGCGGTGATACGAGACCTGATTAAATTATTGGATCCGGAGGAAAGAAAAATCACCTTGTCCTTATTAGGGTATCCAGAAGATAGTGTGGGCAGGTTGATGACGCCCGATTATGTGTATGTCTATGCGCACAATACGGTGGCAGATATTTTTGCAACCATCAGAAAATATGGCAAGAGTAGTGAAACCATTGATGTTATTTATATTATTAATGAACAAGGGGAACTGATCGATGATATAAGGATTAGGGATGTCATTTTGGCTTCTCCTGATAAAGTCTTGAGTGAAATTCTAGATGGAAGGGTGGTTTCTTTATTGGTTAATGACGACCAAGAACACGCCAACCAAATCTTTAAAATGAATAACCGTGTGGCATTGCCTGTGGTGGATGCCAATAATATTTTGTTGGGGATTGTTACCATTGATGATATGTTATGGGTTGCCAATGAAGAGTTCAGTGAAGACATGCAAAAGATTGGGGGTACTGAAGCATTGAATGAACCTTATTTGGATATTCCACTTTTAAAACTTTTTAGAAAAAGGATCAGTTGGTTGGTGGTATTATTTTTAGGAGAGATGTTAACTGCTACTGCTATGGGATACTTTGAAGACGAGATTGCAAAAGCCGTTGTACTAGCACTTTTTGTTCCGTTGATCATATCATCTGGTGGAAATAGTGGTTCACAAGCATCCACCCTAATCATACAAGCCATGGCTGTTGGTGATGTTTACTTGACTGATTGGTGGAGGGTATTGAGAAGAGAATTATTAAGTGGCTTATTATTAGGAACCGTATTAGGCATTATTGGATTTGGGAGGGTGGCTTTATGGCATAGTATAGCACCCGATATTTATGGAGCACATTGGATGGAGATTGCTGCCACTGTGGGTTTCAGCTTGGTGGGCGTGGTATTATGGGGAACACTAAGTGGCTCTATGCTTCCCATTGTTTTGAAAAAATTGGGAGCCGATCCAGCCGTATCATCAGCACCATTTGTGGCTACTTTGGTTGATGTAACTGGACTAGTGATCTATTTCAGTTTTGCATTACTATTTTTGAAAGGGTTGCTATTATAATTTCTGAAATTTAATCGACTATTTGCTCAAGAAAAGCTTCACTTGATCATGTATTGCTTTGCTTAATGGAACAACAGGAAGGCGCAAGTAATTTTGTATTAGACCTTGTTCAGTCATGAAAGCTTTAACGCCTGCTGGATTATTTTCTTTGAACATTAAATCGTAAGCGTCAATCAAAACATCGTTTAGTAATTTAGCCGAAACAAAATCGCCATTTAAACAATTCCTAACCATATCTGAAAAAGCGCGTGGATAGGCGTTTGCAGCAACGCTGATTACTCCATCCATACCACAAGCCAGTTGAGGTAAAGCCAAAGCATCATCACCACTAACCACTAAAAAATCGGCTGGTCTATCACGCAAAAGGAGCATGCATTGTGCCATATCTCCGCCGGCTTCTTTAAGGCCAACGATATTGGGTACATCATGGGCCAATTTCAAAGTGGTTTCGGCCGACATATTCCTTCCCGTTCTTCCAGGAACATTATATAAGATGATTGGTTTAGGCGATGCTTCTGCAATTGCTTTATAATGATAGTAGAGTCCGTCTTGAGATGGCTTATTATAGTAAGGCGATGCACTAAGAACGGCTACTGCTTTGTCTAATGGAAACTTATGCAAGTCTTGAATCAACTCATGCGTATTGTTACCACCAATCCCTACTACAACGGGAACCCTATCTGCCACTTTTTCAAAAGTAAAATTAACAATATCAATCTTTTCCTGATTATCTAAAACGGGCGTTTCACCAGTAGTACCAAGGGTTACCAGGTATTCTACTCCTCCATTAATTAGTGAATCAATCACATCGCCCAATGCATTAAAATCAATTTCGAAATTAGATTTGAATGGGGTAATTACGGCAACTCCTGTACCTTTTAATACCTGCTTTAAAGACATGTAACGTTTTTTAATGATTATATAACTTCTGCGGGGATCTCTTCCCAGAAACCCATTTTACCATATTTTTCAATCCTATCATTCACCCTTTGTTCGGGGCTCTTTTGTTTTACTTCTGCAAGAACTCTAACGATATAGGTTTTGAGAATTTCTGCAGCAGCAGCATAGTCCCAATGAGCTCCCCCATCCGGTTCCAGCACTATTTCATCTACCAATCCAAATCCTTTCATATCATTTGGTGTCAGCTTTAATTGTTCAGCAGCCGTTTCTTTTTTATCCCAGCTACGCCAAAGAATTGAACTACAGCTTTCAGGAGAAATAACGGTGTACCAAGTATTTTCCATCATGAGCGTTTTATCACCCACTCCTATGCCCAACGCACCACCACTTGCACCTTCTCCAATAATTACAATAATGATGGGCACTTTAAGTCTAATCATCTCATAGATATTTCTAGCGATGGCTTCGCCTTGACCGCGTTCTTCTGCTTCCAATCCAGGGAATGCACCTGGCGTATCAATTAAGCAAATAACTGGTTTATTAAATTTTTCAGCGAGGCGCATTAAACGAAGTGCTTTGCGATAGCCTTCCGGGTTGGCCATACCAAAATTGCGCATTTGTCGCATTTTAGTATTGCTTCCTTTCTGTTGACCCAGTATCATCACCGTTTCACCATTCAATTCAGCAAAGCCACCTATCATGGCTTTATCGTCTTTTACATTCCTATCACCGTGTAGTTCCAGGAAGTTCGTGGTCATGTTTTGAATATACTTCATAGTATAGGGTCTGTCTGGATGTCGACTCAGTTGAACCCTTTGCCAAGCTGAAAGAGAAGTGGTGATTTCTATTCTTTTTTCAATGATTGTAGCTTCCAATTGGAGTATAGTAGTGCTGTAATCAATTTTAGGATTTTTTTCTGCTAATTTCTTAGTATCGTCAATCTGTTCGTATAATTCCTTAATAGGTTTTTCAAAATCAAGGAATTGTCGGTTTGGGTATTGAGGCATAAATTTTATTTCAGAACGTAAAAATAAGGTTTGAATTTTTTTTTTAAAAGATTTGTTTGTAAAAGGCGTTTCCCCTTATCTTTGCCATCCGAAAAACGACCCCCTCAAGGGAAATTTCAAGGAAATGGATCGGTAGTTCAGTTGGTTAGAATGCCGCCCTGTCACGGCGGAGGTCGCGGGTTCGAGTCCCGTCCGGTCCGCAAAAGCTTCGATTTATTTCGAAGCTTTTTTGCTTTAGACCTTATCTCATTATCCCAGCTTTGCAGGTTGTATATTTGCCGCTCAATTATTTTTATGGACGAACAACAAGCAAATCCCAATCAGCTCAACATCGAAATCACAGAAGAAGTAGCGGAAGGTTCTTATGCCAACCTGGCCATCATTACTCATAGCCATGCAGAATTTGTGATTGACTTTGTAAACGTAATGCCGGGCACACCAAAAAGTAAAGTAAAATCAAGAATTATTTTTACACCGCAACATGCCAAG
>JANOYH010000006.1:0-8170 GCA_031428775.1 Bacteroidota bacterium | reverse complement strand
GCCTTATTGCCATATATTATTCTGGCAATTATTTCTGTTGCTGGTGCTTTTGTTTTGGGATGGTTAGCAGTTACGCTTAGTTTTATCGGCTATACAATTCTATCTTTGTTCTATAAATAACTTAATATTTCTACTATGACTTATCATGTTCAGATAAAAGTAATGCCATTGAAAGACCTCTTAGACCCACAAGGAAAAGCGGTTTTAGGCGGATTAAAAAACCTAGGCCTTGCAGCTATATCAGACGTGCGCGTGGGGAAACACATTACTTTGAATGTGGAAGCCGATTCAGAAGAAGCAGCAAAACAAGTTGCCCACGAAGCCTGTTCAAAACTACTGGCTAATCCAGTGATGGAATTCTTTGAGATTGAAATGATCAACTAATATTCTCTTCAACTTTAGATAAGCTTGATGCTCTACCTTGTTCCAACACCTTTGGGTAATTTAAAGGACATGACTATTCGTGCCTTGGAAACTTTGCAACAAGTTGACGTCATTCTTTGTGAAGACACGCGTACTTCACAGAAATTGTTGAATCACTACGAAATCAAAAAACCCTTATCGCCTTACCATCAACACAATGAGCACAAAATTGTTCCACATATTGTAGATCAATTGGTAGCTGGAAAAAATATGGCACTCATTACAGATGCAGGTACTCCAGGTATTTCTGATCCTGCATTTTTATTGGTGCGTGAATGCGTTAAACAAAATGTAATAGTAAACTGTTTGCCCGGTGCTGCTGCATTTGTACCCGCCTTAGTGAATAGTGGCATACCAACCAATCGATTTGTGTTTGAAGGATTTCTACCCATGAAAAAAGGCCGACAAACCTTGCTCAAACTATTGGCTGTTGAAGAAAGGACCATTATTTTTTATGAGAGTCCCATGCGTCTAGTAAAGACTTTAGAAGAGTTGGCTACTTATTTTGGAGGCGACAGACTATGTTGTGTTAGTAGAGAGCTCACTAAAATGTTTGAAGAAAACAAACGGGGTTCTTTATTGGAAGTAGCTGCTTATTTCAAAGAGAAAACGGTGAAAGGAGAAATAGTGGTTGTAGTGGCTGGTAAGGAATAAGCATTTATTCTTTGAAATCGTTTCAGGCTTCATATGTTCGATCATTTAATCCATAAATGTTGGTTCATCATTTTTTATTTAATGTAACACGATATTTTGTTAGTTTTCAAACTTGAATTGATTTTTCTAATTATTATTTAAGGAAGTTTACAACTAAATCATTTTTATGCGGAAAGAACTGGTCTTTTTGATGGTATTATTTTCTTTGGTTAGTGCAAGTCAATTGAGGGCTCAACCAGATCGATGGCAACAGCGAATCAAATATAATATCAATGTTTCAATGGATGTGGTCAGTAACAAATTAAATGGTACGGAGAAAATTGAATACATCAACAATTCTCCCGATACTTTGAATAAGATTTTCATCCACTTATATTGGAATGCATTTCAACCCAATAGCAGTATGGATATCAGGAGTAAGGAATTAGGAAAGAACGTACTCACAAGTAGAAGAGGTGATCAAGTGCCTGATTGGGATGGTCGAGTGAAAGACCGCATTGGTAAACTCAATCCAGAACAGATAGGTTATCAAAAAGTATTGTCGATTAAAATAAATGGAAAGGAACAAAAACTGATTGAACACGAAACCATTTTAGAAGTTCAGTTAACCAGCGCATTATTGCCTAAAAGCAAGACCAGTTTTGACATAAATTTCGAAGCACAAGTACCTGTTCAAATTCGCAGAAGTGGAAGAGACAATGCAGAAGGCGTTCGTTATAGCATGAGTCAGTGGTATCCTAAAGTGGTAGAATATGATTATCAAGGATGGAATGCCAATCCATATATCGCGCGTGAATTTTATGGAGTTTGGGGCGACTTCGACGTTAAAATCAACATAGACAAATCTTATATGATTGCTGCAACAGGTGTGTTACAAAATGCAAATCAAATTGGTTTTGGATATGAGGTAGCAGGAACAAAATTACCAGCAATAACAAGTAGCACACAGACTTGGAATTTCATTGGTAACAATATCCATGATTTTGTTTGGGCGGCAGATCCTACCTACAAGCACCTCTCAAAAAAATCAGGCAATGGGATAATGTTACACGTTTTCTATAAGCCAACAGATGCCAAAGCAGATAGTGCATGGAACAATGTGTTGTGGGCTGCAGACCAAGTACTGCCATTTATTGAAAAGCGTTTTGGTAAGTATCCTTATCCGCAGTATTCTTTTATACAAGGTGGTGATGGTGGTATGGAATATGCAATGGCTACATTATTAAAAGGACCTAGTATTGGCACGGTATTTCATGAGTGGATGCACAATTGGTATCAACATATCTTGGGTACCAATGAAAGTTTATTTCCTTGGATGGACGAAGGATTTACCGATTATGCTACTGGTGAGGTTTCTGACTTTTATTATACCAAATGTGCTAGTCAGTCGCCTTTTATCAGTGATGCAGCAAAAACCGGCATTCTTAGAATGAATGAATTAAACAAATTGAAATTGCCTGCACACCAGTCGGGCAGCTATGATAGTTATATTAGTTTGGCAAAATCTGGTTTGGAAGAACCTTTAAGTACACACGCAGACCATTTCAATACTAACTATGCGTATGGTTCAGCTTCTTATTCAAAAGGTGCTACGTTTATGAGTCAACTTGGATATATAGTGGGGGATTCAGTGAGAAATAAGATTTTGTTGGTTTACTACGACAAATGGCGGTTCAAACACCCCAATGCAAATGACTTTATTCGTGTTGCCGAAAAAACGAGTGGATTGGCTTTGCAGTGGTACAAAGAGTATTGGGTAAATAGTACCAAAACTATTGACTATGCTGTAGGCGATATCACGGTGAAAGAAAATAGCAACACAGCAATTACAATAAAGCGTATTGGTAAAATGCCAATGCCTGTAGAAGTATTGTTAACATTCAAAGATGGCAGTACTGAATTGCATTATATGCCATTGGATCTAATGTATGGTGATAAGTTCAAAGAATCAGCAGCAGTGAATAGAATCAATCACAAGGAATGGCAATGGACCCATCCTGAATACCAGTTTGAAACAACTAGAAATATCAAGGATATAAAATCTATTGAAATAGACCCATCTTATAGAATGGCAGATATTAATAAGACAAATAATAAGTTGGTCATACCAGATTAAATCACCCACCCCATGATTTCACTAACATGAAATCATTACCCCTCCCAGGAGGGGATATTTAATTTTTCCCTGCATGAATAAAATACTTTTCTTGAAAGTATTCTTCCGGAAAAATTTTGAATATAGGTTTCAACATGGGTCGCAGTCCACTTTCTGATATCTCTTGATGTAGATCGCCACCTTTTAAGCAGATTAGCCCATTGATAAGGTCGTGGTGTGAGCCCTTTCTTATCAGTGGAGCTGACCATGTCCACAAGTCTTTTAATGGTGCAACAGCGCGAGATACAGCGAAATCGAATTTTCGATTTTTGATTTCTTCTGCACGAGTATGTTGAGTAGTAATGTTTTTAATTCCTGCTCCTTCACAGACTGCATCCACCACTTTTAGTTTTTTGGCAATACTATCTACCAAATGAAATTCGGTTTCAGGAAAAAATATCGCCAAGGGCACACCTGGAAATCCACCCCCACAGCCAATATCAATAATTTGCGAACCCGGTTTGAAATTAACCATCGCCGCAATGCTCAATGAGTGCAATACATGGTGTAAATAAATGCTTTCAATATCTTTTCTTGACACCACATTTATTTTTGCATTCCACTCTCTATACAATTCTTCTAGTGCTGAAAATTGTGCTATTTGTGTTTCAGAGAATTCGCTAAAATATTTTAGGATTAATCCCAGTTTTTGCGCGGTGCTTTCCATATTGCGGGTATTGTAAAAATGTAATAGAAAAACATCCAGATGTCTAAAAATAAAAACCAAGGCCAAAGGTCTGCTTCATTCAGCTTTTTCATTGCTTTGTAATAAATGATAGCCTGAAAGATAAATCGAACGCCAAAAACAGACAATGCTATCCACCAGTTAAAAAATACCATCGACAAAATAAACATTGGATAGATCAAAAACAAACTGAAGGAATAAAGTCCGAGTAGAAACTTATGACTTCCTTTATAATATTTAGCCGTAGTATAATGTCTATATTTTTGGTTCATCCAATTGTTCCAACTTTGTTTGGGTTCACTCAAAGTATGTGCTTGTGGGTCTATTACTATAGCCGTATTTACGGAAGTAGCTACTTGGTTTATAAACAAGTCGTCGTCGCCACTTGGAATTTGGTTAATGGATGAAAAGCCTTTGTTTCGTAAGAATACTTCTTTCTTATAGCTCAGGTTGCGGCCAACACCCATATAGGGTTTGCCTGCAAGTGCATAGGAAAAGTATTGTAAGGCAGTATGGAAGGTTTCGAAACGAATTAGTTTGTTCAAGATGCCCGGCTTCTTGTGATAAGCACCATATCCTAGTACAATTTCCGTTTCATCATGATAAGCGTCTTGCATGAGTTGTATCCAGAATTCAGAAGCAGGAACGCAATCGGCATCAGTTAATAAGACAATTTCATATTTAGCACCTCGGATTCCCATAGATAGAGGGAATTTCTTACCACTAATCATCAGTGCTTCTTGGGTTAGCTGAATATGGTTGATGTTTTTAAAGGTCTTTTTGAACTCGTCAACTAAGTATCTACTCTCGTCAGTTGAATTGTCGTTCACCAGCACCAATTCGTGAGAAGTTTGGTATTGCTGAACTAAAACCCCCGGCAGGTTACGCATAATGTTGTCTGCTTCATCACGTGCGCAAATAACTACAGAAACGGGGTGTTCCATATTATTCAACTTTTCAGGCACTTTGAATACGGCCAGTCTTCTAAAGAAGTACAGGTAATAAACCACCTGTATAAAAATGAGGGTACAAAAAGCAAAGAATACGATTTGCCACAACAATGGGGGTATCATCATTCCGCAAAAATAACAACTATGTCCCCTAACTGCGTGTGGGTTGTGGGTATGTGGAAAAAAGATGACATTTGCAAAATGGCCGCACTTACATTTACCCTCGATGCAACCAATGGCAAAGCGAGGGCAGGAACTATTGAAACCGATCATGGAACTATTCAAACACCCATCTTTATGCCTGTTGGTACAGTGGGTACGGTAAAAGCAGTTAATCAACAGCAATTGAAACTCGACGTTCAAGCGCAAATTATCTTGGGCAATACTTACCATCTCTACCTTAGGCCCGGTACTGAAGTGTTGGAAGCTGCGGGGGGGCTGCACAAATTCATGGGCTGGGACCGACCTATCTTAACCGATAGTGGTGGGTATCAGGTTTTTTCTTTGGCTGCAAAGAGAAAGATAAAGGAAGAAGGGGTGGTTTTTCAGTCGCATATTGATGGAAGCCGACACATGTTCTCGCCCGAATCGGTGATGGATATCCAAAGAAATATTGGTGCTGATATTATCATGGCTTTTGATGAGTGTCCGCCTTATCCGAGCGATTATGCCTATGCAAAAAAAAGTATGGAATTAACCCATCGATGGTTGACAAGGTGTTTTGATCGATTGGCTGAAACACCTGATAAATATGGGTATACGCAGAATTTGTTTCCCATTGTACAGGGTAGTACTTATCCGGATTTGAGGAAAGCTTCTTGTGAATTTATTGCATCAAAGGGGGCTGTTGGAAATGCTATAGGCGGATTGAGTGTGGGCGAACCAATGGAAATGATGTATGAATACACTGATTTGTGTTGCAGCATTTTACCTGCTAATAGGCCAAGGTATTTGATGGGAGTGGGTACACCTTGGAACTTATTGGAGTGTATTGATTTAGGGATTGATATGTTCGATTGTGTGATGCCCACAAGAAATGGTAGAAATGGAATGTTGTTTACAACACAAGGGGTGATTAATATTCGGAATAAGAAATTTGCACAGGATTTTTCGCCCATTGATCCGGGCCTACCTGCTGAAATGAGCCAATATTATTCCAAAGCTTACTTGCGTCACCTCTTTGTGGCCGATGAAATATTGGGATTACAGTTGGCAAGTATACAAAACTTGAGTTTTTATTTGTGGTTGATAGGGGAAGCCAGAAAGCAAATTATAGCCAATAATTTTGCTAGTTGGAAGCAAACCATGCTGCCGATTTTGCAGCAGCGTTTGTAAACGACTAAAGCATTATTGCAGGAACTAAAATGTGGATAAACCAAAATCAAAATTCTATTTATGCACTTTGGGCAATAAACAACTGATTGTAGGCTTAGACGGATTAATTTACACTACTTGCTAATCCGTTATCTATGAAGTCCGAAAAAATTAACATCCATTTCTATGGATGTTAATTTGTTTTAAGACCTGACCAAGGCAATCAGCCATTATCTTTGTCAGGTAACTGTATGAAGAAAATAGACTGGTACATACTCAAGAAATTCCTCACTACCTTCTTTTTTGCCATATTCCTATTTACCATTATTGCAGTGGTGGTGGATGTGAGCGAAAAGACGGATGATTTTGTCAAGTCAGGTTTGGGATTCTTTAATATCATTTCGCAGTATTATTATGGTTTCATACCCCATATTATAGCCCTATTATTTCCTTTATTTGTATTTATTGCGGTCATCTTTTTCACTTCTAAAATGGCAGGTAAGAGTGAAATTATTGCCATTCTAGCCAGTGGAACTAGTTATGCTAGGTGGTTGAGGCCTTATTGGATAGGGGGCATATTTTTGGCTACACTGTTATGGTTTTCTAATCAGTATGTGGTTCCTAAAGCCAATCAGATCAGGGGATCATTCGAGGCAAAGTATATTGATAAAAATTCTTCTTATGACGCGCTATTACAAAAGAATAATAATATCTATAGGAGAATCGACAGTTTTACCTATGCGGGTATTTATGGATATGATACACTCATTAAAAGGGGTGGCCCCTTTTTTATGTATCGTGTAAAGAATAATACCGTTACAGAGAATTTGCGAGCCGACGAAATTCTATGGGACAGTACAAAAAAATGGAAATTGGTTGGGGTAGTGAGTAGGAAGTTGGACGGTCTTAAAGAAGTATTGTTAATGGATACTAACCAACACGTCAATTTTAATTTTGTGCCCAAGGATTTGAGCAGAGACAAATACACGAAAGACAAATTGACCACAGCAGATTTAGACCGATTTATCCGTTTAGAGGAACAGCGAGGATCAGAGGGAATCAACGACTTAAAGATTGAGCGATATAGAAGGGATGCAACTTGTATTACGGTATTACTACTTACCTTGATTGGCGCCATTGTAGCGGGAAAGAAAGTGAGGGGAGGTAGTGGTGTGCATTTAGCAGTTGGGTTTGTGATTGCAGCACTTTTTATTGTCATCAATCAATTTTCTACTATATTTTCAACCAAGGGTAATCTGCATCCAATGATAGCTGCTTGGATTCCAAACCTGATTTTTTTCATTGTAATGGTGGTATTATATCGGAAAGCGCCTAAATAAATATCCAATTCCGCAAACCATTGCCTGAAATCATTTGTTAAGGTATACAACTTGTATTACCTTTAAAGGCCATAAAAAACCAATAGATCTCATGGAAATTATCAAAGAGCGGTTCAGGATAAAAGCAGAAGTTGCTAGTGCTGAAATCAAGGAATTGTTGAAGGAAAACGGGAACCGTAAAATTGGGGAAGTTACCTTAGCACAAGCTTATCAAGGGATGAGGGGCATCACTGGATTGGTTACTGAGACTAGTTTATTGGATTCTGAAGAAGGGATTCGGTTTAGAGGGTTTACTATTCCTGAATTGCAACAAAAACTTCCTAAAGCACCACATGGTGATGAGCCATTACCTGAAGGATTATTTTATCTCATGTTGATGGGTGATTTGCCTAGTGCAGACGATGCAGAACATGTAACAAGTTTGTTGCAACGCAGAAGCCATGTGCCCAATCATGTGTTTGATACCATTGATGCACTTCCATTGCATACCCATCCTATGACCATGTTTGTTACAGGTGTAATGGCATTGCAAACAGAAAGCAATTTTGCAAAAGAATATTCAAAGGGGTTAAATAAGAAAGACTACTGGAGTTTTGTTTATGATGACGCAATGGACTTGATTGCGCGTTTACCACGTATTGCGGCCTAT
>JANOYH010000005.1:0-11337 GCA_031428775.1 Bacteroidota bacterium | reverse complement strand
ATTAGCACCGGCAAGTCTATCGTCCTGCCCCGAGATTTCGCATTAGTCAATTCACCCTCCAATCCGGCATTAATCACACCGTTATACTCCCTTGCCGATGACACCATTAGGTCATATAAATTCAGTTCGGGTACCGGATTGTACGCCAATGCAGATAACCAGTATTTACTTTCTCCAATTGTAATGGACCTTAGCACTAAGGTGGCGCTGGTTAAAATTAAACTCCCCACTTATGCGGTAACAGCAGCTCAAAATGGAACTACCGATGTAAGGTATTTTTCGTTTAATGAAGGAGACAGTTACACCAAAAATTATTGGGGCATTTATGACAGCCAATTGAAAGTAACCAATGCGGATGGATTCACTTATTTAATGATATCATCGCCCGATGTGAATCTGATAAATAAAGCTGCCACAATTGGAGCAAACTTCTTAGAGTGGAAAGTTCCAGACACTCGTATGGTATTACTATATCGGAACTTGCTTACAAACTCCTCATTTAGCGGTAATATTCAAAACGTTACTTTGTTTAATAACGCAAATTTTATGGGCTCCAAATATTCGAGCAATGCAAGGAACTTTATTGGCGACTATGCACCAAGAGGTATTTTGGTTACGAAATCAGCTTTTCTTGCCGCTACCGATATTACTAAGTTGATACCCTAGGGGCAGAGGAAAATTTCATCATAATAATTTTTTTTTGAAAAAAGACGGTCGAAACGCCCGTTTTTTTTGGCGTTCGCTGTTGGAGCAGTTATGTATTATTTAGAACCTTATTCATTATTGCTTCCATATGGTGAGCAGTCTCAATGCCATGAACGGGTAACCCTTTAGGGTCTATCAATCCTATTTGTACAAGCACACTTGCTTGATCCCAATATATATGTTCGTGAGTTACTTTCTCATCTTTTATTCCCGCTATTACGACCAAGGGAATTTCTACTCGCTTTCCGGTTGGAGGAATGCCCGGCAGCATCCAAACAACTTCCGTTGTATGAGTGAATTTAATAATCATCTCCAACACAACTTGGTTATTGTCGATTGTCTGTGAAACCTCAATCATTTCTACGTCAGATGGGAAAAACATTTTTGAGGGAACAATGCCTTTATAAAAATCTTTTACAGCTTCCGCGCCAATGCCACCAACTAGTGTAGGAACATGATTCACATGCGGATTATTTGACATTGTGGAGAGTGTCAAATCCAAGTCCCCTTGCATTTCTGCGTTAACATGTGCATTTAATATTTCGACAGTAGTAATTTGTTCAGATGTTAATACCTTTTTCATTTTGTGAGAATTTAATTACTTATAACGATCAGGTATTGCTGCAGGTGTGGAATTCATTGCTTGTCCTACTCGGCCTACCGATGATGAAATTAGGCATAAATGTTGATGTTTAATTCTTCAGTTCAAAGTTGCTTGTCAGGCCCGAACTAAAGCTCAAAAAAGTTGAAAAAGATGTGACACGGCTTCCGTCAGCCCAGCTTTTACCAATGCCCTTGTGCGCAGTCAGTCCGAGGATCTTCTCGAGATCTTGTCAATGTCGAAGGCAATCGCCACCCCTAACCTGACAACAGCGTGAAAAGGTCACAATATTGATAAGCCCCGCAAGTAGGTTTTATGCGGGACTCTCAAAGGGGCCCTTGCGGATACTTTTCTTATTGTTGTGCGTCATGTTTGGGGGCACCGTTAAATACACTCTGTCCAACCACATCGAGCACAAGTGTAGCCATTCGCCCTTTTTATCGATACTAAATATGCATAGTAGTCTTTGTTGGTTTGAAACCGTTTTGAAAACGGACATATATTTAAACGTAACCTACACAAAATCAAGAATTTATTTTATCTTTAAATGAAATACCGAATCCTAAATATAAAAAACATTTATAGGAAACCCGAATTGTACAACGAATTATTCGTTTATAAAAAATTGAACAGACCCGTTTTAGAGACTCTTAATCTAGCTGGCACAAGTATCTCGTTAGCTTTTTATCCGTCAATTAAGTCAAACCATATTAAGAAAAATCATTAAAAAAATGGATAACTTAATTAAAACTGACAAAGCACTTAAACAATTAGACGAACTTAGGGAAAGCATACAACTCTTTCAGAATATTTCTAAGGAACTGTTTGATTATAAATATGCATTGGATGCATCTACAATTATAGCAATTACCGACCAAAAGGGAATTATTAACAAGGTAAATAGTAATTTCTGTAAAATATCAAAGTACAGCGAGGAAGAGTTAATCGGGCAAGACCACCGTATACTTAGTTCGGGTTACCATACTAAACAATTCATTCGAGATTTATGGGTAACTATTGCCAATGGGAAAATATGGAAAGGTGAATTTAGAAACAAGGCCAAAGACGGAACCTTTTATTGGGTGGATAGTACCATTATTCCTTTTTTCAAAAAAGGGGGGAAACCCTATCAATATCTTTCTATCCGCTCAGATATAACCGCTCGCAAGGAAGCCGAAGATAAGCTAATTCAGCTTACTGCCCAATTGATAGCTGTTGGCAAAACTGCTTCTCTATACGAAGAGTTAAAAAAAGGGCAAGTAGCTCTGACCCTTAATAACAAAGAACTTAAAAAAACGAATGAAAGGTTTGATCTGATAGGTAAAGCAGCCAACGAAGGATTATGGGATTTGAATCTTGAAACCGGCCAACTTTGGGCTAATGAAATACACCAACAAATATACGGACTATCATTGGCTGATCCTGTTCCAAACTATGAAGTATGGAAACACAGAATACATCCCGAAGACAGAGATCGAACTGTTAAAACCATTGAAGACTCGTTGACATCGGGATGCGACTTTTGCACCATTGAATACCGGTTTAATACAAAACGTACAGGATATATCAATATACATGGTCGCTTCCTTATCGAACGCAACACTGAAGGAAATCCAGTTCGGCAGATTGGTAGTATGATAGATATTTCAGACCGAATAAAAAAAGAAGAAGCGTTGGTTAGAAGTGAAAAACAATTGCAAGTAGTTTTGGATACCAGTCCAACATGTATAAAATTAGTGAATAAGAGCGGCTTATTAGAAGCTATGAATCTTTCGGGACTTGTCATGATAGAAGCTGATAGCTTTGAACAGATTAAGGGCAAATCGCTTTTAGATATTATTAATAAGCCATATCGGAGAGCCTTTGGTCAACTAACCAAAAATGTATTTAAGGGGGAATCGGGGAAATTGGAATTTGAAATAACTGGGCTAAAAGGATCGTGTAGCTGGTTGGAAACATATGCAGTGCCATTGAAAGATGCAGAAGGAAAAATAATATCACTACTCGGTACTACAATAGATATTACCGAACGTAAAAAAAGAGAGAATGAAATTTTGCAAGCCATTCAACGGTATGAACTTCTTGCCAAAGCCACAAGTGATACTATTTGGGATTGGGATATTAAAAATGACATAATTTTGTATAATGAAGGAATCTTTCATATGTTGGGATACGAAAAATTAAATATTGCAAATATTTCGAAGTGGTGGGAAACTAAAATACATCCGGATGACCTGCAAATAGTTTTAAAAGCAATCTCTTCAGCCTTTATAAAGCAAAGCTCCAATTTACAATTAGAATATCGTTTTCGTTGCGCTGATGAATCCTATAAATATATTTATGATAGGGCTTTTATAATTTATGACGATCACAATAAGCCTTATAAGCTTATTGGCGCTATGCAGGATACAACCAAACTTAGGGAGAATGAAATTAGCTTGATGGAATTGAATCGAAATCTACAAAAACAATCAAAAGAGCTTGCCACATTGAACGAGGAATTAGTAGCGAAGAATGGTGTGCTTAAAAAAATTGCATGGACACAATCGCATATCGTGAGAGCCCCATTGGCAAAGATATTAGGTATTATAAATGTTATTAAAAATATCAAAGTGGGGTCACCTGAGTACGAAGAATGGATTAATCACATTATCACCTCCGGAAATGAATTGGATACTGTCATTAAGGATATTGTGAATAAAACAATCATAAAAAATCCAGATACGCTTTAATGGGGGCTGTCCTAACCAGATGCGAGTTGCATCATTTCAATCATCGCAGCTTAATTGATAGGCTTTTCCACAAATCCAAAAACATACTCTTGAATCCAATCCTTATTACAATGTGTACCATTATGGGTTCAAAACCTAATGAGCTATTTCTATTGTTCCATTCATTGTTCATCTCCTAAAATACCAATATACCGTTTGACATGGTGGATAATTCAGCGGTAAAAGGCGCCATTGACAACCCGTTTTCGTAACATAACACATCCCTTCCCATATATTTCTTAAATCCCATTTGGATTTTCGATTCACAGTTAACAAACTTTCTATAATTTGCCATTGGAAGTCGGTTGAAAAGGTGGTTTTTTTAGTCATTAACTACTCAACGACTGGCTTCCATTCTTTATTCTACACCTCCTCCATTAACACTTTTTATTTATTTAACTCAAACAGCTTCTAATATTCCTAAAAATAAGTATTTGGTAAGATTGAATTAACACTACGCCAAGTTTCACGCCAAGTTTTTAGATAACCATTGGAATTTATGGACACCTTAAATAGATTTATTTCAAAAATGATAACCAGTACAATCAGTAGACAACCAATGGAATCTTCCAGATAAAACTCATAATCAGGGGGTCGTAGGATCATGCCCTACTGGGCCCACTTTGTAAAACACATATAATCAATCACTTACGTTCTAAAAATGCAGGTGATTTTTTATTTTAGGGAAGAACACGCCAAGTTCACGCCAAGTTTTGAGTTTTTTGGTGGAAAATGGAGGTTGATGATTGTGTTTTTATGAAGCTAAAAAAGGGGTAATTTTATTAAAATTTACAAACAGCTATATTATATGAGACAAGTAACGGTATATACCACAAATAAGGAATATAACCACTTTGTAGAATTGGCTAGAAACTTGCATTATGTTAAAAAAATTGAGATGGATGAAGAGCCATCCAAAGAAAATGTTTTGGCCAATATCAAGGCTGGGTTAATAGAAATGAAACTTTTTAAGAAAGGGAAACTAAAAACCACATCCGCTAAAGATTTTTTGAATGAGTTATAAAATTGAACTTTCTTCCAACTTTAAAAAGGAAGCTAAAAGGCTCATTAAAAAATATCCTTCTCTTAAAACTGAACTGACTGTACTGTTTACTGAACTTGAAGAAAACCCAACTATTGGAATTCCGCTCGGTAACGATATTTACAAAATCCGTCTAGCTATCGCATCAAAAAATAAAGGTAAATCTGGCGGTGCTAGAGTTCTGTCTTTCGTAAAAGTTACAGCAACCACCGTTCTACTATTTTCTATTTATAGCAAAAGTGAAGTCGATAATCTATCTGATAAGCAAATTAAAGAATTGATCAAGGATTTTTTGTAAAAGTTGTTATTTCATACTCCACATATAGTCCAAGAAAACCGATTAAGATGTGGGATAATAGTGGTGTAATTTTGAATAAAATTGCATGTAATATTATTCAATTCACTATAAACCAGGTAAGGTTATTCTAGGACGATACAGACAACGCAAGCAAACCGACTGATTAAATATTAACAATCAGTTTGCTCGTAGGCCAGGTTAATAAAAATTGAATTATCCTAATTAACCTTTAGATTTTTTCTCTACCAAATTCATTCCACATTTTGGACATTTACCATCTTTATCACTCTTTACATCTGGGTGCATTGGACAAGAAAATCCAAGTTTCGACTTTTCTTTAGGAGATAAGTTTAAGGACATACCACAAATTGAACAATTCCCTGGCTGATCTTTAACAACAGCTTGGTGAGATGGACAAACATAGTTTTTTGTAATTGCCATTTTCATTTCTTCCTTTTTAGAAAGATTTAATTTCATACCACAAATTGGACAATGGCCGGGCTGTTTCATAGCAACTGAATCATGCATGCTACAGGTATACCATGCTGCATGTTTAGAAGTATCAACTCTACCGGCTTTGGTTTGTGCAAATAAGCTAACATTTAAAATGGTGAATACTACCATCAATATAATTTTTATCGTTTTCATTTTAATAGATTTATTTTTTGGCTACAACAACAACCATCATAATCGCCATCATAACACCCATTATTAATACCATTGGAAATTTCCTTTTATGACTAGAGTTGTTCATTCCTCCCATCATACCAGGGCGCATCATACCCATATTCTTAGCCTCTGACACTTTGGATTTTTCAATTAACTGCATCCCGCATTTTGGACATTTACCGGGCAATTCAGATAAAATTTCTGAGTGCATAGAACAAGTGTACTGTACAGTTTGAATCACTTTAGTAGTATCGGGATTTGGAACTTGAGCAGTACTAGTATTCAAACCTAGAAATACAGTATAAACAAATGCGAAAATTTTAATTGAAATTTTCATATAAATTCATTTATTGTTTTTGTCAAAGAATAGTTGGAAGTGTCAATATATAATCTCGTGAATAAAAATATTACATTATTTTAAAGAATAATGAGAGGAAAAACGTAAGATATTAAATACGAAAAACGCAATTGCGAATATAAATCGGAATTTTAAACCACAAAAGTGGCGCACTGGAAAGTGATGTTTTTTCATTTAAAGAGCTAATAAAAATTTCAGAAATGATAAAATTGTTACTCTCAATTTCTATTGCAGTTAAATCAACAAGATGATCTACAGCAATACTTACATTTTGATCTTGTTCAATTTTTACTATCTTATGTTCATCTTTGCAGCACTTGTTATTTGAGGCTTTTTTTTGCATGCCACATTTGCTGCATAAATCAGATATATCATTATGTCATAAGCTAGACCCAACCAGTTTTCCCATGCAAAAATGCATATGAACAGTTGCTCCAGTTGATAATCCGAGGTATAAAAAAGCTAATATGAATATAATGTACTTCTTCATTTGATAGTAAAGTTAACCAGGAAATAAAAAAAAAATATGACAATTATCAGGTTCATTGTTAAAGTTTGTAAGGGTTTACTAATGAAGTTGTTATGCTTAGTGTTTTAAAATGTCATTGCCCATATGAGTATTTCCATTTAATGAATCAGCTGAAGACGACATCATCTTACTATTGTCCTTAACATCTTTTTTTCTTGTTCCTGATGTACAAGCTGCAAATCCACAAATATTGTATAAGCGTCATCGAATTTAACCCCATCAATATTATTCAATATATCAATTCTAAGAGGAGGATAACCAATTTGTGTTACGTACCCCTCTTGCATGAAGTAATTTTTAGATAATCCAAGAGAAGACAATCCAAATGTCTAAATCACCAGATAATTTATCCCAACTTGTGATAAATTATCTGAAGATATTGATTTGGCAATTGATAGTGTAAACGACTTTACCTATTCAGCATACTCAACCAGTACAGGTTCTCCAGTTCCGCCTCTGCGCCTGTCTGTAAGTTCCGGCGGCTTTATCCCGGATGCAGCTAACACTTCTGGCAACCATCTAACGAATCACACAATATGTTTGCTTCAGGCGGGGCGATTGTGCGTTTTAAAAGTGTTGTGCTTTTCACTTATTTTATCTCGTGGGAGAGAGCGAAGGTTGAAGGCCCCGCCCGAACGCAAACACGGACCGTTGTGCACAAGGAGGTAAAAAAATTTTCGGCTTCGGGACAAAAGAACGACTTGACGACAAAGTTTCGGTTTCAAATCTAATGTCGGGCGACAAATGCAGATTCTAAATTTTAATTCACGACTCACCTACGCGTACAGTTTTTTCACGGCGAAAAAAATTGCTGTACACAGACAATTAAGTTAAAGGCAAATAAGAAAAGGCTCACTGAAAATGTTTCGGCCCGCGAGTGCAACAATCTGCATAAGCTATGGCGTGGGACGTTTTGTTATCAAATGGAAAATCTCTATTTTCGCTTATTCACAATAAACCTAAACCTAATGATTATGAGAAAGTCTTATTTCCTTTTCCTTACAGGTTTGACATTCACAGCTACCTGTTTTTACGGATGTTCAGAGAGCAATCCAGCCGAATCTACAGTTGTAACAACAGAGGCACTAAAAAAACCCGATTTCAGAGGCTATGAAACTCAGGCCCTATGGGGAGAACACCTTGTTACTATAGGTGGTTGCAATGATTGTCATACCCCCAAGAAAATGACACCCATGGGACCGGCTGATGACTCCACTTTGCTTTTATCAGGTCATCCTGAGAAATCGCCTGCACCAGATGTTGATCGCAAGCAAATGGAATCCAAAGGGCTAGTAGTCACAGCTGATTTTACTGCCTGGGTGGGTCCTTGGGGGATTTCCTATTCTGCGAACCTGACACCGGATGAAACAGGAACGGGCAATTGGACTGAAGAACAGTTTATTAATGCAATCAAGAATAGTGTATGGAAGGGACTCCCTGGATCAAGGTCATTGATGCCACCCATGTCCATGATGCCAGTCAAACACATGACAGTTGAGGAGCTGAAAGCAATATTTGCTTATTTGAGAACAATTAAACCAATTAAAAATAGCTCAGTCCAGCCAACACCACCAGTATTAAGCAGGAAATAAATTGTAAGGGCGCAGCAATTAAAAGATTACAACCCTTGCTTCCATCTAAATCGAAACAAGGGTTGATTTTTGTTTGTTACAAGGGAATTGAAAAAAAGGGAAACTCTTTTGTTAACAGAGGCTCCTGCCGGGGCTCTCAAGAAAGCACGTGCTCAGAACATTCCCAAAGACTTGCTGACGGCTGACAACGGTTGGTTTGCAATGGACGGTACCCAATTTGTGTAACATATCCTTCTTGCATTAAATCAGTTTTAGTTAATCCTAATGAGCCTAAACCAAATTCCTTAATTGCAAGGACTAATCTTTCAGCATTTTCTTCTTACAACATGAGACTTATCCATTCTCGTAGTATTTAAATCTACTGTTTGAGAAATTAAAAATGTAACTGCCTCAAGCCTTTTGACTAAGGGTTGGGTAAGCCAATAGTTTAAATCATTCATTTTTTCATCAAATGATTTAAGTGGTACTTTATTTAAAATTGGCACAATATTCATACTAGAAATTGAATAGGAAGGTACTTAAAAATAGGCGCTCTACATGGATAAAACTCTGCCAGACACTCTGCCAGAGCCCCCCAAAAAATGAAAAAAAAGGTGAAATATGAGAAAAACAGAACTATTTCGTTCTTGTATCCTATTGATTATCAATAAAAGTAAACAAATGGAATGTTACTTTAAACCCTCATAAAATCATTGCCATCCTAAGAAGGTCACTAAAATAAAGGAAGCCTACAACCCCAAGTAAAGTTTTTCTAGGACGAGTCACAATTATAAATTTAAGTATTTCCTAAATTTGTTTGAAAGGTATTAATTTTTTAATTTAACTTAAGAGATACTATAATTGAAACCAAACGAATATGTTCCGAATTTTATTTTTGCTAGCAGCCATACTTACTTTCTTTACTGCTAATGCCCAAAAAGAACTTACCCTAACAACAATTCCTGCGGATGCAGAAATTTATGAAATAGCTAATAACGGTTTTGCTTTGAAGAAAGGTATTGGCTCAATCATACTAAGGCTTGACAAAGACAAATCGGTAACTATGGAAGTAAGGAAGACCGGTTTTGTTCCTGAAAAAAAGACATTTATTAGAGAAAAGAACGGGCAACCAACCGTTTCTATTGAACTTACTCAAAGGGCAGTACAAATTAATGCTTCGCCAGCAGATGCAATGATTTGGATTAACAATGCTGAAATAGGAAGGTCACCACAAACCATTTCAATAGTTAAAGGTGTTAGTACTACTATTGATATTAAGAAGCCAGGATTTGTTACACAATCAAAAACTTTGTACAACAAACAAGGGGAAGAAGTGCCTGATATAACTTATCTATTCAAATTAGAAGACAGAATTGTGTCTATAAAGGTTGAACCTCAGGATGCAAACATATTGGTTGACGGAAAAAAGAAAGCGGAAGGTTCTACATTTATCATTATTCCTAAAGACAAATGTGTGGTAGTAAAAGTTGAGAAACAAAGTTATATTTCCAATGAAGTAACCTATTGTAATAAGGAACTCGAAAATGCTCCACCATTAACAGACCTGATTAAATTAAAAGACAGGAGTATTCAGATTAATGCAATGCCAGAAGATGCACGTATTATTATTGATGGAAAAGAAGTAGCAAAAGGGAGTTATAATATGAAATTAAATGCGGGTAAATGCTCGGAAATGTTGGTTTTAAAATCTGGTTTTGTAGGCTATAAAAGTACTTTGTGTAACCAAACTGATGCCACAGCTCCAGAAGGAAATTACGCAATTCAATTAAAGGAAGACGAAGCTTACTTGCAATCTGAACAAAGTAGTATTGCCAATAAAAATTTTAATCTAGTAATAGAGAATTCTATAATCACTCCTCAAGAAGCTTGGAAAAAATTAGTGAGTATTATACAGTCCTATTTTGATGAAATTGAAACTGTGGATTATTCTACGTCTTATTTAAAAACCAACTGGGTGGGCAAAACTTTTAATGTGGGCTCGGAATTCAAATCCATGATCCGTACACGCGTAATTATTACTTATGGTGGAGAAGCCAATAAATATAATATCAAAATATTGTCAGAAATAACCAAACCGGAATCTAATTGTGCAAGAAATGCAAATGATTACAACAGTTCATCCAAATCATCTTCACTTACTGCAATGAATGATGAATGTTTTGAACCAGTGGATAGAATCCTTCGAAAATACAGTGATCTTATTTCTGAAATACAAAGAAGATTTAAATAAGCTAAACTTAAAAGCTAATTTAAAGTGAATATTTTTTTTCTGATTAATTGCCATTGTAGGCTCCCCTTATTTTAGTGCCAGTGTATAATTCAATTATTTTTGGTCTTTAGCAATTTTCTTAATCTCTTTTAAATCAGCAAGATCTCGACTGCGTCCAGAACTAGTTTTGTTAATAATAAAATCAGCAAGACAAAATGTCTAAATCACCAGTATGCCTGGGCTTTCCATGAAATGCTAAGCATACCCACCTACAACCATGTATGAAACATTATACTTATTAAGAAGCTTTATAAAATCTTCAAAGTCCTGAGTAATTGTCATGCTTTTAATTTTCTTCTTACAACATGCAACTTATCCATTCTTGTAGTATTTAAATCAACTTTACTTTATCTATTTTGTCTTATAATATTTCATTGCTTCGGGCATTAGTGCTTTGATCTTCTGAATACGTTCTTCATCACTAGGGTGACTACTTAAAAAAGCAGGAGGTTTCTGTCCATTTCCGATATTTGCCATTCTAGTCCAAAAATCTACTGCTACAC
>JANOYH010000004.1:0-11109 GCA_031428775.1 Bacteroidota bacterium | reverse complement strand
AATAAAATGTAAAAATTCATCTTGAATAAAGGCTATTGGTAGAGTTTATAACAACAAACCTTGAATGAACTTTTAAAGAATTAACGTACTATTACAAATTTTATCAATGAAAAGCAGTTTAATTTTTTTGCTTTGTTTTGGATATATCTCAATTGTTCAGGCGCAAACATATTCAAAAAATCCTAATAGTACTACTATAGGAAAAACGTATAAAAAAATTGACGAAATATCTGTGTTCAAAAAATATAAAGAGGAAGAAGGATTGGTTATAATTGATTCCAAAGGACATGAAAATTTATTTAGTAAAATTTCGGATGGTACTCAAACATTGGTGCTTTTTACTAAATACTCCCCTAATGGATATACAATTCTTGCGATATTAGAACTTGGAAAAATAGAAAATAATTGCCGAGTAATAATGAGGGACTGCCGATTGAATGCGAAAACTGACGGATTCATTGTTGCCATAGTGGGATTAAAACCTTGGAAGGCTTATTTTACCAATGTGATTAAAGCATGGAAAGTTGATCAAAAAACAAACATGTTTATTTCAATTCCAACAAAAGGCATTGATTGCTTAAATGAAGAATTTGAAAATATAAACTAATATTCCTAAAAATATATATTTGGTAAGATTAAATTAACACCACGCCAAGTTTCACGCCAAGTTTTCGGATAACCAGTGGAAATAATGGACACCTTAAATAGATTTATCTTAAAAATGATAACCAGTACAATCAGGGGACAACAGATGGAAACTTCCAGATAACACTCATAATCAGGGGGTCGTAGGATCATGCCCTACTGGGCCCACTTGACAATCAAGCAGTTATGCAGTAAAATGCATAGCTGCTTTTTTATTTGCACAAAATTTGCATAATTCACTAAGGAATTACTTGACAATCATTCATTAGATTTATTGTCAAGTATGAACGAAAATCAACAGCACTTGGCCTTGACTGGATTTACCAATATCCTACAGTGATATAAAGTAAATTTTAAATCGCTTCATAATTTAAAAAAATACTCCATAATTCAAAGTATTTCAGCATTTATTTTAAAATTAAAATGAATGCATTATTTAATGCTTTTTTAATTACTTTGCTTAGTAATTGATACCCCTAATCCGATAAGGAATAGCAATATTTCCTTTCTAAAAGTCTTTTTATGGCGGTACTTCCACAAAACACTGAAGCGCTTTTGCGAGAGCTTTCGATTTTCAAGCAAGAATTTGCGCAGTTAAAAAAAGACAAAGAAGCTTGTGAAAAAGAATTAATTTCTTTGAAAAGACAACAGATATTACACGTTGAATCAGAAACATTACAAATTGAAAAAGATAGGTTCAGAAAAATTCTAGATTCAATTGTTGATCCTGTATTTGTAAAGGATAATAACCATTGTATTAGACTCGCTAACCAAGCATTTTTTGATATTTTTAAATTGTCTGAAGAACAAACAATTGGCAAAACACTTATAGAAGCGGTTCCTGAAAATGAAAGATCCCATTTCCTGAAAATAGACCGAGCTGTTTTAGATACAGGTGTTGCAAATATCTGTGAAGAAGAATTAACAATTGATAATTTTACTAAAACAATTATTACTAAAAAGAGTTGCTTTATTGATAACTCAAACCAAAAATATTTAGTAGGTACCATTCATGACATAACAGATATAAAGATCTCTTCAAATCAATTAATTGAAACGAAAAAGTATCTTGAAAGTTTAATTGATTATGCAAATGCTCCCATCATTGTTTGGGATCCCAATTTCAAAATAACTCGTTTCAACCATGCTTTTGAAGCAATTACTGGCAGAACCGAAATGGATGTGTTAGGTGAGTATATTGAAATTTTATTTCCAAAAAAGTCGGCAGATAAATCGATGGATGAAATATGGAAAACCGTCTCTGGTGAACGATGGGAATCGGTAGAAATAGAAATTTTGCACCTTAATCAATCAATAAGTACGCTCCTTTGGAATTCTGCTACAATTTTTTCTCAAGATGGAATAACACCCATTGCCACGATAGCGCAGGGCCATAATATTACTATTCGAAAACAAAATGAAAAAATTATTAAACACAAAAATGAAGAGCTTCAGTTGCTCAATTCAAGTAAGGATAAATTTTTCTCGATTATTGCACACGATTTAAAAAGTCCCTTTAATACGATTCTCGGTTTCAGCAACTTATTGTTAAATGAAATTAAAAAAAACAATCTAGAGGGAATAGAAGAATACGCAGAAATCATCATGCAATCATCAAAAAGGGCTTCATCATTACTAATGAATTTGATGGAATGGGCACAATCTCAAACCGGAAGGATGGAATACCACCCTGAAACTTTAAAAATATTAGATGTAGTAGATGAAAACATAAAACTTTATTTACCAATTGCTTCAAAAAAGGGCATAAAAATAGATACCTCAATTCCAAATGATGTTTCCTTATTTGTTGATAATGCGATGATTCATACTGTATTTAGAAATCTAATATCAAATGCTATTAAATTTACCAATCCAGGTGGGTTAATTACAATTTCTACTTGTTCCTCTGAAAATTATGTAACTGTTTCTGTAAAAGATACTGGTATAGGGATTCCAAAAAATAATTTAGAAAAAATTTTCCTTATAGATAGCAAACATTCTACATTAGGTACAGAAAAAGAAAAAGGAACAGGGCTAGGTTTAATTTTATGCAAGGAATTTGTAGAAAAAAATTTAGGAAAAATTTGGGCTGAAAGTATCGAAGGTGTTGGCTCCACAATCTACTTTACTCTTCCAGTGAAGGCGAATTAATTAGATTAGTTTACTTTATGTTGGAAATCCACGGTCTTAGAATCCCATATTCCATTTATGCTTGACCCGTTTTAAAATTATAGTATGTTTTTTGTTATATCGTCCCAACTATTTGTAATTGAATACTTTTTGAGGTTAAATGGACATTGCTAAATCGAGTCAGCGAAATTCCAGATACTAGGCCTTCTGGAAAGAGGGGATTAATATACATGGATTTCCCAATTTAAGTTCGACTAGTTCAGTTTGACTTCAAAATATATTTGGCAGTATGATAATAATATTTTTTCCACCTCTCTTTGTCTTGTAACCTTTTCATTTAGGAACTGCTAAACCAAAATTCTTTAATTGCAAGTATTAATCTTTCAGCATTTTCTTCTGACAACATGAGTTTTATCTAATCGAGTGGTTGTTAGGTCTACAGTTTGCGATACTAAAAAAGTCACAGTTTCCAACCTTTTCACTATGGGTTGGGTAAGCCAATAGTTTAAATCATTCATTTTTTCATCAAATGACTTAAGTGGTACTTTATTTAAAATTGGCACAATATTCATACTAGAAATTGAACATGAAGGTACTTAAAAATAGGCGCTTTACATTAATAAAACTCTGCCAGACACTCTGTCAGATTTTCCCCAAAAAAAAGAAAAAAAAGGTGAAATACGAGAAAAACAGAACCATTTCGTTCTTGTATCCTATTGATTATCAATAAAAGTAAACAAATGGAATGTTACTTTAAACCCTCGTAATCATAGGGTCCCAGGATCATGCCTGGGCCACTTGACAATCGAGCACTTACGAAGGATTACTTTGTAGGTGCTTTTTTATTGCATACAATTTGCATAAATTTCTGATTCCTAATTGAACTGTAACAAATGTTTTCTTTTTTTGTTACAAAATGATACTCTTTGTAACAAATAGGTACTAAATTAGTTACAAATATAAAGGTGACGAGTATAGAAGACCACATATTACCATCAACATCTATTAATAATTTATTGGCATAAGCATCTTCGAATTTAACCCCATCAATATTATTCAAAATATCTATTCTAAGGGGAGGATAGCCAATTTGTGTTACATACCCTTCTTGCAGATAGTCATATTTATGATGGGTAGAAAATTAGCTTCTGCCCATTCACCATCGTCATCCCTATTTGAATATTTTCATCAAAGAGAACGATGTCGGCATCCATTCCTACTTGCAAAGCTCCCTTCTGGTTTTGTATGCCCATGATTCTTGCGGGCGTTTGGGTAATCATCTGTATAGTATCCAACAAAGAAATACCCGCAATCTGTACCATGGTTCTTACTAAACGGTCCGCCGTTGCCACACTTCCGGCAAATGCAGTTCTATCCGGTAATTTGGCCACACCATCTTCTACAATTACCCTAGTGCCATTTTGTACACTTCCCAAAATGCTTTCTCCCTCGGGCATTCCAGCAGCACGCATGGCATCAGTGATTAGCGCCGTTCTTCTAGGTCCTTTAATCTTGTGTACCAACTGTAATAAGGGTGCCGGTAAATGCACCCCATCCGCAATGATTTCTACATCCATTTCTTCTATCAAATACGCTGCCTCAATTACTCCCGCATAACGAAAGGCATTTCTTCTTGTTACGCCCGACATGGCAGAATAAAAATGTGTAGCCAAACTATACCCATGGGCAAACCCTTCTACTACTTCTTCATAAATAGCATCCGTATGGGCAATGGCCAATAGTATATTTTTTGCACGTACCTCTTTTCCAAACGCTATCGCTCCAGGTAATTCAGGAGCAGCACTCCATCTTTTAATAAAAGAATAATTTTCCAGGATCTCTTGGTATTCTGCTGGATCTGGGTTGCGGATATATTTCGGATCCTGTGCCCCTCGTTGAGACATGGCAAAATAAGGACCCTCCAGATGCATCCCTAAAAAACATGCACCCTTAGTATTGATTCGATTTGCTTTTTCATAAGTTTCCAGCGTTAACAATAAATCCGTTTTCTCACAACTTAGTGTTGTTGGCAACATAGCAGTTGTACCATGCCGCGCATGGATCTCGGCAATTTGTAGAAAAGCTTCTGTAGTTCCATCCATAAAATCATACCCACCACCTCCATGAATATGGATATCAATAAAACCAGGAGAAATATATTGTCCTTGCGCATCTATCAAAACCGCATCCGCAAATTCAAGGTCCCCTTCGCCTACTGCAATGATCTTTCCTTCTTCCACCAATACCGATCCATTTTGCAAAATTCTTGCAGGCAGAATAACTTGTCCATTGTATATTTTGTAACGTGTTGTCATATTAAATCAAGTGCTCCATCTTCTAATGCGATGTCCGTAAATAGCATAAAATACAAGATACAAATAACAGGGCAGCAATACCCAATAGGCTAATCGTACCGTAAACACATCGGCAAGATAGCCGTATAACAAAGGCAATAGGGCATTACCACAAAGACCCATAATCATCACAGAAGCACCCAGTTTGGTAAACTTACCCAAGCCATCCAATGCCAATGGCCAGATGCCAGCCCAAACCAATGAATTGGCAAAGCCTAACAATACCACAAACCAGATAGAAATATCAGCAGTATGATTCAAAAAACTAACTTCTCCTTTACTAAAAACAATCAATAAGGTTAAAAGCGTTCCCAATAAAGTACAAAAACGAAGTGCCGTTACTTGGCTTATGTATTTTGGTATAGTAATGATTCCTAGAATATATCCGCAAATGGTGGCCGCTAATGTATAAGAAGGAAATACTTTGGCTTCCATTAAAGGGATCTGCATGGAATTGGCATAACCAATGATGGTATCGATGGCAATAACCTGCGTACCCACATGCAGAAAAATTCCTATAGCACCCAGTATCAAGTGTGGAAAAGCCAGAATGTTTTTCTTACCCATATTGGCCGTAGCCAGTTCTTCACTTTCGTGTTCCGTATCTATCTCGGGTAAAGGCGCATAACGCACTAAAAATCCGAGGGCTAATAAAACCATACCTACAAAAACATACGGAACTATCACGCGTTTTACTAGTTCATCCAAAGCTTTTGCCTTTTCGCTCAAACCCATCCCCGACAATTGTGCAAACAGGTCCGTATCAGTGGCTTTTAATATCACCGCTGCAAAAACCAATGGTGCCAGAATACCCGCCCCCTTATTAAAAATACCCATAATACTAATGCGTTGTGCAGCACTTTCTTTAGGACCCAACACCGTGATATAAGGATTGGCGGCTGTTTGTAGAAAAGCTAAACCCGTACCAATTGTAAATAAACCAATTAGAAAAATTTCATAGGTTCTGGTTAATGCAGCAGGTACAAAAATAAATGCACCCAATGCCATGATCCAGAAACCCGTCATCATTCCTTTTTTAAACCCCGTTCTTTTTAATACATAAGATGCGGGAATAGACATCACAAAATAGGAAATGTAAAAAGAAAAGGTTACCAGGTATGCTTTGAAATGCGTTAACTCGCATGCAATTTTAAAATAAGGAATGAGTATGGCATTCACCCAGGATACAAATCCAAAAATAAAAAACAAGATGCCAATGATTCCAATGGAGATCATTGTTTGTTTTTTTGATAAGGAATTTACCTGACTATCCACTTTTTTTCCTAATAGAGATCCCGCCGCCTTATCCAGATAAATGGAACATTTCGCATGACCTTGCAAAATACTTGCCGGAAACAAATTGCTGATAGATTCCTTCAAACAATTACGCACTGCTGCTGCTTTTCTAATATCGGGCACAGAACAAATAATTTCTGTTGCTTTCATGATCTGTTGAATAGACATACTGATTGCTTGCTTGGGCACTTGCTCCATAGTAGAAAACCAGCCTTCATTAAATTGTTGCTTTCTACAAGCTTCATCTAATTGTACAATGATATACGGATCAGTTACTTCAAAATCTGCAGGCGGATCATTAAAAGCAAGGTGCCCATTTTCACCTATGCCTACCAACGCCACATCAATGATCTGTTTGGATAGTATATTATTTAGTCGCACGCATTCCACTACCGGATCGTTTTCTCCATTGATCAAGTGTGCTGCCGCTAAAGCAGAAACTTTATCCAGAAACCGTTCTTTCAAATATTTTCTAAAACTTGCATTGGCAGTAATAGGCAGACCAATGTATTCATCCAAATGAAACATGGTAACCTTACCCCAATCAATACCAGGTTCCGCAATCAATTGATTCAGCGTTTCAAACTGACTAGTACCTGTAGCCAGAATAATATTGGCAGTACCTTTCTCTGCAATTGCTTTTTTAATAACTGCTGCTGCATGTGTACCTGCCATTCGGCCCAGAGATGCAGCATCTGCTGTATGGTATATTTTACAATGCTTATTGCTGATCATACGCGTAAAAATATTTTTTTCTGATAAAGCAAGTAGAGGAAAATCCATTTCACCAAGATCATGCACAAACTCAGCATGACTAAATTATAAGGTACACCTACCCAATCTATCAGCCATTGAAAAAATCCATTGGTGGTATATTTCCAGTTGATGAATTTTCCTGAAATATAAATCAGGATCGAGTTCATGCCGATCACTTTAAAAAAGAATGCCCATCGTTGGTAGCCTAATATATCTATGATGTAATAGAACAAGGCCATCAGCAACAAACTCAAGCCAGTAGTGTGCATCACAAAAGAACTGGACCACAAATTTTTATTGATGGGAAAATCAAGATTCCATAATTGTGCAATCACTAATGAACCAATACCCGCTATCGCCATCATCATTGCTTTTTTTTGCTTCGAGATGTCTGTTCGTTTCAGATAAATTCCAGTGATGATACCTGCCAGTGCCGTACTGATGGCAGGTATATTATTAAAAAATCCAACGGTATCATGAATGCCCAAAGAAAGTTTTCCAGGTAGGATATTTCTATCCACATAGGAAGCAAAATTTCCTTCCATCGTTAAATCACCCATCGGAAAACCGGGAGCGGATGTAAACTTCAATATTAACCAATACCCTAACAATAAACATGCAAACCATACGATTTGCCATTTCTCTTTGCCATAGAGATAGATCATATTTGCCAGCATATAGGCAATGCCAATTCTGCCTAACACACTCGAAAAGCGGATCTCTGCCAATGGGCGAATTTGCAATCCGTTATTATACACCAGTCCAAGTAATACTAATATCAATCCACGTTTTATAACGCGCAACAGTAATTGTTCTTTGCTTTTTCCATCCATCAAAGAGCGCCCAATAGAATACGGTGTAGAAACGCCCGCAAGAAATAAAAACAAGGGAAAGATCAGGTCATACAAATGAAACCCATTCCAAGATGGATGCGTAAATTGTATGGATACCGATCCCCAAAAAGAACTACCCGTTGCTTTTTCTAGCTGATGAAAAAATTCATCGGCTCCAATAATCCAGAACATATCAAAGCCTCGCAAAGCATCTAGTGAATAGAGACGTTGGCTGATGATTTTTTCTTTGGCATCGGTTATTGTCATAATATTATTTTTAATGGTTCCCATCCGGGTTCATAGGTTCTGCTCCAAAATTTCATGGCTTCTTGATCATGCAGAATATGTCCGTTTGTGGGGTTGGTTTGTAAAGTGCGTCCCGTTCTATAAGCAATGTTTCCCAACTGAACCAATAAGGTACTCTGGTGCCCGCCCACGATATCTGAATTTAGAGGCGTTCCTTTTTTGATTGCATCAAAAAAATTCTGCAAATGGTATGCATCCAGTTCCTGTGCAGGATCTGAAAGATTAGTGGCATCTACGCGCTCCGTATTTTTTACTTCTTTAATGAGTTTATTTTTTAGGTCATGTATCTTGTATGAATTACCACTTTCAATGGTCATCGATCCATTGTCGCCATAAAATATCACTCCAACACTATTACCCTCCACGTGCTTACTGTTGCAACTGCGGCCCTCCCAACTAATCATTGCTTTGTTACCAAAGTTGAGATTGATTACCTGTGTGTCGGGTGTTTCCCAATCATCCTGAAAACGAAAACGGCCCCCTGATGAACTTACGCTAGTAGGATATTCAACCTGTAATCCCCAACGGGCAAGGTCAACCATATGCGTACCATTGTTTAAGGCTTCTCCTGTTCCCCAATGCCAGAACCAATGCCAGTTATAATGAATCAGGTTATCCAGAAAAGGCTTTCTTGGTGCAGGGCCTTGCCATAGCTCATAATTTAACCAGTCAGGCACCGCTATTTCTTTACCCTTACCAATGGTAGGGCGATTATTGGTGTACCATGTTTTTGCAAAATAGGGTCGGCCAATTACGCCTGCATGTAACTCAGCAATGGCAGCACTTACATTGGGCCATGATCTACGCTGGTTACCCATTTGCATTACCCGCTTATATTTTTCAGCAGCTTTCACCAACATTTCTCCTTCATGCGGATTATGGCTGCATGGTTTTTCTAGGTACACATGTTTACCTGCTGCACACGCCAATAAAGCTGCAGGTGCATGCCAGTGATCGGGGGCAGTAACAACAAGTACATCTACGTTTTTATCTTCCAGTGCTTTTCTAAAATCGGGCGTATTGATGGGCTTTTTTTGTTGCAGTTTTTCAATAGCGTTAATACAAGTGGCAGTAGCCCTACTATCTACATCACAGATATGCAACACTTCACTATTCTTTTGCACCGCAAAATTCCTGGACACAGCTAATCCCCTACTATTCACGCCCATATGTGCGGAAAGGATTTTTTCATTGGCACCCATTATATTGCGATAACTGCGGGCGCTAAAACCTGGCAATATGCCACCCAATGAAAATACTACTGCACCTGTAGATGCTTTCTTAATAAAATCTCTTCTTGAACGATTCATGGTGGTAGATTTTTCTTTGCAACTGTTTTTCCTTACAATCGAGTTTGAGCTATTTGATGGTGTTTGCTGTAAACATCTGCCAGCAGAACTGTTTTGCCACCTATGCGTTTACTTTCATCAGCAGCTTCCATAAATGTATATAGCTCTATTGTTTCTTCAGCACTTACCGGAGGAATACCTGATTTGAAAAAAGCAATGATCTGATCTAGCAAATTATCATATCCCTTAAAAGGTCCTAATACCAAATTGCCTTTTTCGCCATAAGCCGTACCACCATATTCATGTTTGCCGGTTCTTGTTCCCCTGAAAGTTCCTGTGCGGCCATCGGACCAAGTGCCCACTACTATTTCTGTTTCTGCTGTACTTACTCTAATCAGTTCTTTACATCCCTTACCCATAACAGTATATAAAATTTCTACACCATGAATGCCATACCAGAAAAGATCAGGATGTGTTTTTTCAAGTGTAGCCGGACTATAGGTATCGGCCCCCAACACTTTACCAATTTTTCCATTGGCCACTTCTTGTGCGGTTTCCATATAGCGCAAAGAGGAAGAAGAGAAAACAGGTACTTTGTATTGTTGTGCTAAATCATAAATAGCAATAGCATCTGACAGTGAGCCAGCTACAGGTTTATCAATAAACAATGGCTTGCCTGCTTTAATCACTGCGGTGGCTTGCGCCAGGTGTGGGCGGCCATCATTGGTTTCTAATAAAATATAATCCGACTTCAACAACAATTCTTCTACGGAGCCTACAATATCAATGCCCAGTTTTTTTACTTCTTCCGTATAGCCAGCAATCCGTTTTACGGAAGATTCAATATCTGCACTGCCCCTGGGATAGGCTGCACTAATACTGAATCCGTTATAAGCTGTTGAAGGGTTGGGGCCATTGATTGCTTTGGCAAAAGCGACACTATGTGAGGTATCAAGACCAATGATGCCAATACGTTTAGGCGTTTCAGCCATTGTTGCGGCTAAGGTTGGTGTTATTTTTCCGAGCAAACCCAGTGCAGCAGCAGAAAGGGTAGCATATCGGATAAAATGGCGGCGGGGCATCAGATTAGGCATTTGCAATGGTACAGTTAATGGATTGATAAAATACGAAAAAGCGTTGAAATTCTGTGCAGAAAAAATGTATGGCTAAATACAGCTTCAAATAAAGGCACATACTCTTCTTCCAGAAAAGTTTTTTCTTCGGGAACTTTTTCTGCATTATCTGAATTGTTATTCTGGGGTAGTGAATTGCTGGTGTAATTGATCAAACCTGGATAGCTATAAATTGAGAAACCTGCATGGAAATGTGAAAATCAACTTTACTTTATCTATTTTGTCATATAATATTTCATTGCTTCGGGCATTAGTGCTTTGATCTTCTGAATACGTTCTTCATCACTAGGGTGACTACTTAAAAAAGCAGGAGGTTTCTGTCCATTTCCGATATTTGCCATTCTAGTCCAAAAATCTACTGCTACAC
>JANOYH010000003.1:0-20270 GCA_031428775.1 Bacteroidota bacterium | reverse complement strand
ACAATAAGAGTTTTGACTTTAGAAAGGAGGGGTACAAATTGTACCCTCCCTTTGGATCCAACTATTTTATCTCAAACAACTCATCCCATCTGGTAGTATAGCGCGGGCTGCGCAGTTCTTGTCGCATTTTCCAATCGCGTTTGGTACCCGCTGTGGCAAACTTGAGTGTATCGTTACGCATGGCGAAGTTGATATTGTCCATCATGCTCATGAGCATCCTATTTTTCTCTGATGGGGGTGGCGTAAAAAGGCTGGCTTGTATGGAACTATCGGGCACAATACCACTTAAAATGACGCACGCTTTTTTATAGATCCTGCCCTTTTCAAAGAGCCTGTCTACCAATGCTGTTGCGGGCTTGATGAGCTCGTTGGTGAGTGAGGTGGCTAGTGGTAAAATGATATAGCTGCTGATAGCGGGGCCATGCCGATACCTACCACCCGTATTGGTTTCTTTGGGAACGATAAAAACGTTGATAGTATTGGCGGCGCAGTGTTGGCGCCTCAGTTTCTCTGCTGCACGCGCGGTATAAGTGGCTACGGCTTCTTTGATGTCTTGCAGTTCGGTAACAGCAGTACCAAACATGCGTGTGGTAGCGATCATTTTTTTGGTGACTAGTTCGTCTTCCATCTCCCTGCTAGGGATGCCTTGCAGTTCGCGCACCAGTCTTGCGCCCACCACACCACCCAAATTTTTGGTAGCCCAGCCAATCTCCATTTTGCTCAGTTCCTGTGCGTTGGTGATCTGGTAAGTGGCTAGTTTTTTTGCGTACTGATGACCTACTCCCCAGATATCTTCTACGGGTGTGCGCAGCAGGGCCTGTTCTATTTTTCGGGGGCTATCTAGTACCAATACGCAGTTGGTGGCGGCTTTGTTTTTCTTGCAAAGTCGGTTGGCTACTTTGCTCAATACCTTGGTAGGGGCTACGCCGATGGATACTTTGATGCCGGTCCATAGCTCTACCCTTTCTTTGATGGAGATAGCAAAAGCGTGCAGCGATTCCGGGGCGATATGGGCTAGGTCTAGAAAAGCTTCGTCTACCGAATACACTTCCACTGAGCCCGGAGGTAACATCATCCGAAGGGTTTCCATTACGCGCCAGCTTAGGTCGCCATAGAGGTTATAGTTGGATGAAAATGTAGCCACCCCATGTTTTTCAATGAGGGGTTTGGCCTGAAAATACGGACCAGCCATTTCCACGCCAATGGCCTTGGCTTCGTCGGTACGTGATACAATGCAGCCATCGTTATTGCTCAATACTACAACCGGCCGGCCCTCAAGATGGGGTTGGAATAATTTTTCGCAGGAGCAATAAAAACTGTTGCAGTCGATGATGGCTTTCATGGTCTATAATGGGTGCTCAAAGGGTGCTTATTTATAAACTATGGATACTATAGACCACTACCCCCCAAGCAGTATAATTGCTAAATTCTTCTATGTTGATATTGCCGTAGCGTTTGTTTTCGGCCATCAGACTAACCCCCTTCATCTGAGTTTGTAATCGCCTAACCAGTAATTCTCCATTCACTACGGCTACAATCACTTTCCCGTTCACGGCTTTCACGCTTCTATCTACAATCAGTACGTCGCCATTAAAAATGCCGGCGCCCGTCATGGCATCGCTGTTCATGCGAAAGAAGAAAGTGGCGGGTTTGTTGCGGATGAGTTGCTCGTTCAGGTCAATCCCTCGCTCCATATAGTCGTCTGCTGCCGCTCCAAAACCCGTGGCGTTGGCGGTAGGAACCTCCCACTGGTTAAAATCTTTGCTGCCTTTGTAGGTGGCGCTGCCCCATTCGTCGCTATACATGCTAATTAAATTTTGAAATACTAATTTATTTAGTAAATTTATGCTAAATAAATTATCACTAAAAAATATTTATTCATGCAAACAGCTATCATGACACATAGACATTCAGGCTTGGTTCAGAGCCATCAGTTCAGCGAATACCTATTGGTAGCGGTGCCTGCGGCGGATTTGCACGATAAGATCCTGTTTGAGCAAGAGCTATTTGCGGTTCAGTACCAGGGCACTGTCAAAAGCAGGGCTAATAGCAGGACCAAACTGCAAATAGAAGTAGCGGGTTTTCAAGCAAAAGAAGAGATGGAACCGACCTTATTGCGCTGGATGCACCGCATTTTCAGTGCACAGCAAGGTTTTAAAGTGCCCATCAGCAATTATAGTGGCCATCCGCCCAATGAAGTATTTCTTAGGGTGCCCGAGCCGGGGGCTTTTCAGGTACTGGGGCAGGCTTTGCAACCACTGAACGACTATATCAAAAGCTGTGATTGTCCCGCTATCAAAACCAATACCAAACCAAACCTACCCATCGCCCAAAAATTGGATACCGATACTTATTTGAAAGCCATGCTGGACTATTCGCAGCGCAGTTTTCATGAGGTTTTTGAAGTGAAGGAATTGGTGCTCCTGCGCCGCAAGCACCAATTTGATTCGTATATACAGGTGAATAAATTTGTGTTGCAGCCGGCATAAAGAATTATTTTCGCTTCAAACCCAACAAATGGATAAAGTGATTGAGGCAATAGAAGCCTTGTTTGTAAGTTTCAATAAAGCGTCTGCTAACAGAATAGAAAAATTACCACAGAGCGGTAGTGACCGCATTTATTTCAGGATCTATTTTCAGGAAAAAACATTTATCGCAACTTATAACCTGCACGTTAAAGAAAACAAAACTTTCATTGCATTTAGTAAGCATTTTATAACAAATGGACTTCCCGTTCCGGAAATACTAGCTGTGAATGATGAAGAAACTATTTACTTACAGGCAGACCTTGGCACCGCGTCTCTACTTAATGAACTGGAGCAACACGGACACGGTGATAAAGCCTATAGCCTTTTTCAAAAAAGCCTAACAGCTCTGGCGCAAATGCAAATCAAGGGCGACGCAGGTCTGGATTATAACCTCTGTTTAACCGCCAAAGAATTTGGAAAACAGGCGATCCTGAGCGACTTACTCTATTTCAAATATTATTTCTTAGACACCCTTCAACTGCCCTATGATAAACAGGCTTTGATGGAAGACTTTGAAGCACTGAGTTCTTACCTCACACGCACCGAAAACAAATATTTCATGTTCAGAGATTTTCAGAGCAGGAATATTATTGTAAAGGATGAGCAAGTACATTTTATAGACTATCAAGGCGGCATGAAAGGCGCACTGCAGTACGATGTGGCTTCTTTGTTATGGCAAGCAAAAGCCGAACTAAGCGAAGAATGGAAAGACAGTTTGTTGGAATTTTATATGGACGAGATTGATGGTATCCTAGATAAAAAAATAGACCGCATTACTTTTGAAAGTCAGTATAATGGGTATGTATTAATTCGTTTATTACAAGTGATGGGCGCTTATGGATTCCGCGGATTGTTTGAACGTAAAGCACATTTTTTATCTAGCATTCCACTCGGGTTAAAGAACTTGAAATTCTTTCTTGATCACAAACGTGTGGGAATCATTACCCCAGAATTTGACCGTGTATTGCACTTGGTAGTATCCGATGAAATCATCAACAGATTTGAACCGCAACAGGCCGATGAACACACCGCATTAGTGGTAGAAATCAATAGTTTCAGTTATAGAAAAGGCATACCCGCAGATCATTCAGAGAACGGCGGTGGATTTGTTTTTGATATGCGCAGCATTCTAAATCCGGGTAGATTCGACGACTATAAAACCTTGAATGGAACAGATAAACCCGTACAAGATTTTCTAGAACAACGCACACGCATGAACGAGTATTTGAATAGTGTATGGGACCTAGTTGATATCGCTGTGGAAGACTATTTGAAACGCGGGTTTAGTCACCTGATGATCAATTTCGGTTGCACAGGTGGTCAACATAGAAGTGTATACGCTGCTGAACAAACAGCTAGGCATTTACGCAATAAATACAAATTAACTATTCAGTTAACGCATACCAATACGGCTAATTGGTTTCTCGGATAAATTCAATTCAATGAAAGCAATCTTATTTGCAGCAGGACTGGGTAGCAGGCTGAAACCATGGACAGACAAGCATCCCAAAGCATTGGCGGAAGTGAATGGCAAGTCGTTGCTGGAAAGAAATATTCGCTACCTGCAAAAATTTGGCATTAAAGAAGTGATTGTAAACGTGCACCATTTTGCAGATCAGATCATTGATGCGGTTGATAAAAATAATGGCTGGGGTTCTGAGATTACGATCTCTGATGAAACTGCTGAAGTGTTAGAAACCGGTGGCGGATTACAAAAAGCTGCTTGGTATTTTAAAGGTGAGGATGCTTTTGTTGTGATGAATGTTGACATACTCACTGAACTAGATTTAGGCGCCATGATTGCTGATCATCTAACTAAAAAACCATTAGCTACACTGGCCGTAACGGAACGAAGTACTTCAAGATATTTTCTATTCAATCCGGCTGGTGTACTGCAAGGATGGAGAAATATTCAAACGGGTGAAGAGAAACCACATTCACTTGCCACATCAAATGCTGGATATGCTATGCTGCAACAAAAAGCGTTCAGTGGTATTCATATAATTGACCCTGCTATATTTGATATGATGAAACAGCAGGGAAAATTTTCTATGGTGGATGTGTACCTTGATTTGATGCAGACCAATACCATCAACTGTTTCGACCACACCAATAGTCGATTAATTGATGTAGGCAAACCGGAGAGCATTTTAAAAGCAGCACAATATTTTCATTGATAAAACTTACTTATGCAGCCCATAAGATTTGCTATTATCGGCTGCGGCCATATCGCCCAAAGACACGCGCAACATGCAAATCATTATGGGGTGTTGGTGGCAGTTTGTGATGTGATCAGAAATAAAGCAGAAAGTTTAGTGGCTAGTTGTCAAACTAATCAACAAGAAAACAAGCAAATAAATGATCAATCAACAAATCAATACAATAATCATCTAGTTATTATTTATGAAGAGATAGATGCACTCTTGTTAGATGATCTGGCACTAGACCTAATTGTTATTTGTACCCCCAATGGATTGCATTCTTTGCATTCCATTAAAGCTTTGAACGCAGGCTATCATGTATTGGTTGAAAAGCCAATGGCCATTAAAACTGCGGATTGTTTGTTGATGATGGAAGCTGCTACAAGAGCGGATAAACGAATCTTTACTGTTAAACAAAATAGATTTAATCCACCTGTTGTTGCATTGAAAAAAGAAATCGATGCAGGTGCATTGGGGAAAATATTTTCAATTCAAATCAGTTGTTTTTGGAATAGACCTGCAGCTTATTATAAACATTCATGGCATGGAAGTGCAGACTTGGATGGTGGAATACTCTTTACACAGTTTAGTCATTTTATCGACTTATTGTATTGGCTATTTGGCGATGTAAAAAGCGTTCAAGCTATTGCCGAAAACTTTAGCCATCAAGGAATGATTTCAAATGAGGACTGTGGTGCGGTGTTAATGAAATTGAATAGTGGCGCAATTGTAACGCTGAATTATTCTGTGAATAGTTATCGCAAAAATGCAGAAGGATCCATTACGGTATTAGCAGAAAAAGGGACTGTAAAAATTGGTGGAGAATACCTGAATACTATCGCCTATCAGGAAATGGAAAATGGTCCTTTGGAGATTTCAGGAGAAGATAAAGGGGCAAATCAATATGGTGCTTATCAAGGTTCTATGAGCAATCATGGAGCAGTGTATGAAAGTCTTGTAAACGCTTTGCAAAAAAATACCGAATATTATGCAACTGCTTTTGAAGCGATGAAGACGGTGGAAATCATTGAAAGAATTTATCAATCATTATTCTAGTATCCCCACTTTTCTTAAAAAATACAATAAGCCAGTTCTAGTATTAGTGTTGGTTCTAAGAAATAAACGCTTAATTTTTTTGTTGACTACAGAAACAGACATATTCATCTCATCGGCAACTTGATTAATGGAAAGGTCTTTAGCAATCAGCCTAGCAGCTACTGATTCTGTTCTAGTAATATTCTCCAGCCAATCTATGGTAGTATTTTTAAGGACTAGTATTTCGTTAGGGGATAAATTTAAACATTTAGGGTAATACTCCGCTCCTTGATTGACCAGTTTAATAACCCTTACAATTTCACAAGGTTTTGATTCTTTGAAAAGAAATCCCTTTGCTCCATACCTGATCATGGCTTTAACAGCATTGCTATCGGTTAACATGGAAAGTGCTATGATTTTTATGCTTGGATAATTTTTTTGTAAATGTTTTGCTACCAGATAACCTGGCATACCAGGAGGCATGCTGATATCAAGGATTAAAATGTCTGGAACAATTCCATTTTTAATCAAGTCAAGGCAATCTTCACCCGAAGAAGCACTTTTAACGATATTGAAATCAGCGTAATTATTTAAATATTCCGAAATCAAATCTAGAAACATGATTTGATCATCGCACATCATAACTGAAATCATAAGTTAGAACAGGGGTTTAGTCTTAAATAATACAAATATGCATTATATTATTGATAAATATATGTGATGGGGGGGGGTATTTTTCTACCCCATTGGTAATTATTTGCGTCTAAAGTATTCAGAAATAGTGAATGGGGTAGAAAAATGCCCTCTTTCAGATTTGGTAGAACTGAAATCTAAAGCGAAGTTTAAAAAATTAATATATGCATATTAATAAATTATGTGAGAATGAAAACTGATTTGTGTTCATGAAGATTTTCTTTCGATTAAATTTTGAATATGATATTTCATTTTTTAATACACAATTATAAAAAATCAAATATTGCAAACAAAGAAAAATAAGACGCAATCAAGTTTATTGGTCTAGCAATGAAATAGTATATATATGGAGTTTAGTCAATCAGCAATGGTCTATTTGAAAGCGTGTAATCTAAAAATATGTAAATCATTTTTTAGAAGTAGAATTTTAAGTCATCCTGATTATCCTGCATTAACATCTTTAACTGATACATTAGATGAAGTAGGTATCAAGTATTCTGCTTTTGTTTCAGACAAAAAGAATTATGCTCAATTAAATTATCCCTTATTTGTTCATACTATCGAAAATGGGAAAGAGAATTTTAAAATTGTTAAATCTATTTCAGAGTTTGAAGCAAACAATTATCAATTAAAACATATATGGGACGGAAATACTTTGGCAATTGAATCAGGATATAATTTTTTTCATGAAGAGCATTCTAAAAAAATGCAACTTGAGACAAATGAAAAAAAGAGACACAAACTAATTCTTTTTTCATTTCTTGCTTTAGCTACAGTCCCTTCTTTAATTAATTTTAATTTAATTCTCTCATCATTAGCTCTGTGTAGTATTACTGGTATTTTAATATCTACCTTAATTGTGTTGCATAGCATGGGAAAGACAAATGTAATTTCGAAACAATTGTGTTCTGCGGATGAAAATTCAGGTTGTAATAAAATCATTAAAACCAATTCTGGAAAGGGTTGGGAAAATTTTGGCTTGGGAGATGTTGGAATTATTTATTTTATGGGAACAGTCATTTTTATTAATTCTACTTCTATTTTAAAAATCCCTCAAAATGTAGTGATGTCTACTTTGATTGCTCCCTTTTTTATTGGAACTATATTGTCCATTTTGAGTATCTATTACCAATGGAAAATTGCAAAAACTTGGTGTAGGATGTGTTTAATTGTAGTGGCAATAGTGAATATTGAATCCTTAATATTATTTTATGCTAAAACTGATTCAAATTTCGAATCATCATATTATTTTTTGCTAAACATATTTTATTTACTATGTTTTTATATTCCACTAATACCCCTGCTTTTGGTTAAATCAATAATTATACAGATAGATTCAATGCAATTAAATAAAACAGCGGTTCTTAAATGGAAAAGAAATCCTGATATATTTTTTTCATTGTTAGAAAAACAAAATCCAATTTATATAGAAAGGTGGGAAAATGATATTATAATAGGTAGTGAAGATGCAGCAGTAAATATTTTGATAGCATGTAATCCGTATTGTAGTCCTTGCGCTGCAGCGCATAAAGTGTTTGAAGCAGTTGTACAAAATAATAAATCAGATATTGCTTTAACAATCAGATTCGTTGCTGATAATGAAAATGTTAATAGTAAAAAAAATACTGCTATTAAACAGATTCTGCAAGCTAACAATCACTTTCTTGAAGGTAGTAAAAACAATGACAAAAACCCAGTTGATTATTGGTTTGAAATGATGGATTTAGAAAAATTTAAAAGCAAGTATAAGTCACCCGACAAATATGATTTTACTTCTCTTTTAGCTAAACATGCACATTGGTCAATTCAAACTAATATTAAAGTTACCCCAACCATTTTTATTAATGGGTACTTACTACCTAAACAATATAATTTTAAAGATATCCCAATGTTGATGCCACAAATAATTGAAACTTATACATTAACAACCTCAGTGTACAATGAAGTTAATTAGTGTTAGTAGGATCATGTAAAAGGTAATTGAGCTATGTACCTAAAACCATAGCCATAATTAAAAATTACAACAATGAAAAAATTAACTAGAATTCAAATGCGAAAAGTATTGGGAGGCTACGAAGATTCTGGTGCATCCTGTACTGTAAAATGTGGAGCAAGAGAAGATATTACTTGCACAGGTGGAGGGTGTGATTGTGAAACGAATGTAGGATGTTCTTGCTCTTCGCCCGATCCCGGCCATGCTAAACGATGTGCTGATTCACCATTAAAAAGTTAACCAATGCAAAAAACAAATTCAACACGTAAGTTATCCAGAACAGATTTAAAAAAAATAATTGGTGGTAGCGAGCCAGAAACAACAACTTGTACGGCTGACTGTGGTAATCATTACACACTTACTTGTAGTGGGTATCATGTTTATTGTATTGATAGATCCAATTGTTCATCTAAAGATGAAGGTGGTAATGTTCTTGAGTACAAAATATGTGAGAGCCCAACACCATAAGTTTTAATTTATTTCTCAACAATAATTTCAACTATTTTAAAGTTGAAATTATTGTTATAAAATTACTATGCTAAAAGATTTATTTATGATTATTGTTTCTTTTGTTGCATTTGTGCACCATATTATGTCTTATAACAATAGTTATTAACTTTTGTTTTTCCTGGTACCTTTAATATCAATAGATTTTACTAACTGTATTTAAAGCGGTCAAAGAATTAATAATATTATTTCCTGCCAATTGACCAATACTTGAACGTTTGATCGAGGTATAAATTTGATCGAACACAAACTCTTTAACAAAGAAGAAAATATGTAAGTATATTTATACAAGATTTATAGCCCAAGGTAATGTGCAAACAATTATATCACCAATATTCTACTCAAGGACTTTTTCCAAAAAATTCAGATTTTAATTCGTTTTCAAAGAATCTAATCAAGCTAATTAAAATTCGTTTAAATGAAAGGATCTGATAACGCTTGACTTGGCTTCACTAAATGAAAATTTTAAAAAACAATACAATTGCTCTTAATACTTGAATTTATGTAATATATAATGCTATATTCAATTGTAAATATTTAGTTTAAATGAAACTCATCTGTTTAATCATTCTTTTCTCACTTTACAGCTTACTTACAGAAGCTCAGAGAGGAAGCTTAACCGGCAAATTAATAGATGAGTCTGGAAAAAAAATGCCTTTAAGTACAATTACAATTTATCACGCAACAGATAGTTCCTTTATTACTTATAGACTTAGCGGAAACGAAGGTGATTTTAAAGTTTCAGGTTTACCTTTAAATACAAAATTGCGAACTATTATTAGCTTTACTGGTTTTGAAACATATAGAAAAGAGTTTATGTTTTCATCAACAATTCTATCAATAGATCTTGGGCTAATAAAAATGCAGAATAGCACCAAGCAGTTAGATGAAATAACTGTATTTTCTGAAAGGCCCCCCGTTATTTTTAAAAAAGATACTATTGAATTTAATGCTAATGCATTTAAAACACTACCAACAGCACTTGTTGAAGATTTATTAAAGAAATTGCCAGGAATGATGATAAATGAAAATGGTGATATCATATATAATGGGCAGAAAGTGAATAGAATTTTAATTGATGGTAAGCGATTCTTTGGTGATAATGTACAAATGGCAACAAGGAATCTTCCCAGTAATTATATAGACAAAGTCCAAGTAGTAGATGATAAAGAAGAGATGCATATTAATAATCAATTTAATGAACAAAATGCAGGAAAGTTAATAAACTTAACTTTAAAAAAGGGGATTAAAAAGGGCTGGTTTGGAAAATTGTATGGCGGCTTAGGAACAGATGAACGCTATGAATTTGGAGCTATTGCCAGTAAATTTAGAGACACCTTTCAAGTGAGTATTGTTGGATATAACAATAATGTAAATAGAAGTTCTTTTTCTACAAAAGATGTCAGACAATTGGGTGGATTCAATCGTGACTCATATAAATTTTCGTCATCAGGAGATGGGTATCGTTTGAATGGAATATCATTTGGTGGTGGCAATTCTGGTATTACAACATCTTCCGCAATTGGAATAAATTTAAATCATGCACCATCTAAAACCCTTTCTCTATATGGGCAAATTTTTATAGGCAAAACAAATACTTTGTTAGAATCGTTTAACAATACTAAGTACTCTTTAAATGATAGTTTAATTAATAAGACACAAATCAAAAATGAATTGAATAACGGATTTTCTAAAAACATCAATGCAGGTATTAATTGGAAACCCAATAAATTTAATGACTTTTCATTTCGCGCTTATTATTCCCAATTAAATTCCAATATTAATTCTCCGACTGCACTCTCTACAAGCAATAGTGAATTGGGAATAATTAATACTAGTAATGGTGAAATAATTACTGATCTTAAATCTAAAAAATATGATCACAGTATTTTCTATAATAGTACATTTCCAACTCATGCTCAACGTACTTTAGACATAATGCATACTTTTAGTTATGATAATAATTCTGATACAAATATTACAGAAACTGTTAACTTTCAAATATTTCCAGTAAATAGTTTTGTTGTATTCAATCAAAAAAGAAATAGTCTACAGCCAAGTACAAATACAAATACTTATATTAGATTTGGTGATAAGTTCAATATAAATATACGATTTGATTTATTCAGCGAAGTAAATTATTCTAATAAGACTCACGATATTTACACTTTTAACAAATCCTCTAACAGTAATGAATATGATAGTATAAATGTGACATTAAGCAATGGCCTAAAACGTGAGCATTTAATATGGAGAAACAGGCTTTCTTTACAGCATAAGTTTGAAACCTTCAGACTTATTTATGGAATAACTTTCAAGCAACAATGGGTGAATGACTTTTTTTCAGTTAAACCCAATGAAAGTATTCAGCAACAATTTTTTAACCCTTTAATCAATGCGCGTATTTCTTGGAAAAATAATATTATTTCAGTTTCTCAAGATTTGATTGTACCAGATATTGCTTATCTTATCCCTGTGCCCGATAATACAAATCCATTTTTTATATTTAAGGGGAATGTTAGGTTATCACCAACAAAATCAAACTCTTTAAGTGTTGAGAATAATCTGTATAATACTAAAAAACAAACTAACTTATTCTATCTGTTAAATGTATCATACTATAAAAATTTCATTATTAATTCTATTGAACTTGATGACAAGGGAGTGCAAACAAATATGCCAATTAATGTCAAAGAATCTTTTTTTAGCAATTTTAGTACAAGATTAAGTAAACAATTCATTAAAGGGAAACAGTTCTCCTTCAAAGCGAATTTAAGTATCAATGGCGGCTTAAATATAATTCCTGTTTTATTTAATAATGTAAGTGGGAATGAAGATAGATTAAGTGGTAGTATAGATTTTGGAGTTAATTTTAATTGGAATGATATTGTAGAGTTTAATCCAAGCTATAACCCTTCTTATAGAAAAAGCAATTATACGAATGATTTGTTTAGTTCAAGAAATGTTGAAACACAGAAACTAAAAGCTGAATTCATCGTGAGAATGCCTAAAAAAATGGTTTGGGAAACCAATATTTTTTACAGTAAACTGAATGATGCTACTAATTATTTTCCTGCCGAGCAAGTTTATTGGAATGCGGCTCTTAGTTATTTATTTCTTAATGAGGATAAGGGTCAGATAAAACTGGCCATTTATGATATTTTAAATAAGAATAATAATGTAACACGAACCATAAATGGAAATGCTGTTATTGAGACTCGGACAAATGTATTGGGTAGGTATTTGATGCTTACATTTAATTATGATTTGCGAAGTTTAGTAGGTGCCGATAAAAAACCTATCCTCCAAAAGGAAACAATTTTTAAATTTTAGATTTATTAATGTAAATAATGATCTCTTTTCCTTTCCAACACCAACAAAACAAAATGGATTGTGGGCCTACTTGCTTGTTTATGGTGAGTAAGTATTATGGAAGAGTTTTTAGTTTAGAAAAGCTAAGAGAGATAACACAGATTGGTAAGGAGGGGGGGAGTATGTTAGGTATTAGTGATGCAGCTGAGCAAATTGGATTCCAAACAACTGCTTTGCAATTAAGCTTCTTAACTCTGATGAATGATACCCCAAAACCAGCCATATTGTATTGGGGACAAAACCATTTTATTATTCTAATGCCTCAAAAAAAAACTGCATTCCGTTCTTTGTTCAGAAACAGTCAATTCAATAACATTACTATCGCCGATCCTGCTAAAGGTATTATTACAATTAGCAAAGAACTTTTTCTTCAAAAATGGATCAACGATAAAAAAAGCGAAAACAAACCAACAGGTATAGCACTCATAATTGAACCTGGACCAAATTTTTACAGTAATCAATACGGAGTTGATTTCAACCAACAAAATACAAAGCACGCCAGACAACTCATTGACTATATCCGTCCTTATAATAAATTAGTATTTCAACTTTTCTTAGGCGTTGTACTTGGTAGTTTATTGCAATTGGTTTTTCCATTTCTAACACAAAGTGTTGTAGATGTTGGTATAAATACCCAAAATATACAGTTTGTCTATATTGTATTGTTTGCCCAATTAGCATTATTTATGGGAAGGCTTAGTGTAGAGTTCATCAGAAGCTGGATTTTATACCATATAAGCAGCCGAATCAATATCAGTATTTTAACAAGTTTCTTAATTAAACTGATGAAATTACCTGTGGCTTATTTTGATAGTAAACAAACGGGCGATATTTTGCAAAGGATGAATGACCATCAACGTATTCAGAGCTTTCTAACAGGTACTTCTCTAAATACTATATTCTCTTTATTTAATCTTCTCATATTTTCAATTGTATTACTCAATTATAATGTGCTTGTTTTTGGTGTTTTTATTGCAGCTAGCGCACTCTATGTTTTATGGATAATCTTATTTTTAAAAAAACGAAAACAACTAGACTACCAACAATTTGATATTGCTGCTGCCGAACAAAGTAGAAGTATTCAGTTGATACAAGGAATGCAAGAGATAAAATTGAATGGAAGTGAAAAACAACAACGCTGGAAATGGGAGCAACTGCAAGCATCATTATTTAAGGTAGGTATGAAAGGTCTTACTCTGAATCAATGGCAGCAAGCTGGTGCTTTTTTTATTAATGAAGGAAAAAATATCTTTATCACATTTATTGCAGCAACTGCAGTTATTCAAGGTCAGATTACACTTGGGGCCATGCTGGCAATCCAATATATCATTGGTCAACTCAACTCACCCATTGAACAAATGATAGGTTTTGTTCAAAACTGGCAATTAGCAAAAATTAGTTTAGAAAGAATTAATGAAATTCACCTTTTAGCTGATGAAGAGCCAAACAATCTTCATTTAGAAAACGCAAATCCATTATTAGTTGATCTGCCAGAAAATAGATCCCTGCATCTTAAGAATATCAGCTTTACTTACCCTGGCGCAGGAAATGAGCCTGTGCTAAAAAGCGTCAGCCTTGAAATCCCGGACGGAAAAGTTACCGCCATTGTGGGTACAAGCGGCAGTGGTAAAACAACACTTCTTAAATTATTGCTTAAGTTTTATGATCCTAAGTTGGGCGAAATATTTGTAGGGGACAATTTTGCTTCTTCTGGATTAAGATTAAGCAATATCAGTCACCGTGCATGGCGTAAACAATGTGGTGTGGTAATGCAGGATAGTTTTATTTTCTCAGATAGCATCGCCAAAAATATTGCTGTGGGGCATGATAATCCTAATAAAGAACGCCTTAATTATGCTTCTAAAATTGCAAATATTACCGATTTTATTGAAAGTCTTCCTTTAGGTTTTAATACTAAAATTGGAGCCGAAGGAATTGGCGTAAGTGCTGGACAGCGGCAAAGAATACTGATAGCTAGAGCTGTTTATAAAAACCCTAATATCATTTTATTAGATGAAGCAACTAACTCTTTAGATGCCAATAATGAAAGCACAATTCTCAAAAATTTGAATACTTTTTTTGAAGGCAAAACAGTTGTGGTTGTTGCGCATAGATTGAGTACCGTAAAAAATGCCGACCAAATAGTGGTCTTGCAAAATGGAGAGATAGTGGAACAAGGTACGCACTTAGAACTGATTGCTTCTAAGGGGGCTTATTATACTTTGGTAAAAAATCAACTGGAATTAGGCGACTAAAAACAAACTATGCCAGAAATTGAAGAATCTTATAGTAATGAAGTAACTGAAATTATCAGTAGCAAACCTGTATGGATAGTACGCAATGGGATTGCTTTGTTTTTTGTAATTATTGGATTAATTTTTTCAATGACATTTTTCATTCAATATCCTGATATTTTAAAGGCACCAGTTAGAATAATAGGAAATAATATTCCAAAACAAATAATTAGTAAAACAGAGGGGAAATTGGTTGGGATTAGTGCAAAAGAAAATAGTCATGTAGAACAAGGAGATTTGTTAGCAATTCTACAAAGCAATGCAGATTATAAACAAGTTTTGGAGTTGGACCAATGGATTTTGCAAACGGAGATTCAATTAAATAAAAAGCAATGGGCAGAAATAAAAAGCATTGGTTCTTTCAACAATCTGGGAGAACTACAAAAAAACTATCTGGAACTTCAACAACAACTGTATCAGATTAATCTTTCTTTACCAAAAGGTTATTTTGATCAAAAAGAACAAGCCATTGTAAAAGACCTCAACATTATCAATGAATTAAAACTGAATTCAGACCAACAAAAAATATTAATTCAACAAGACCTTGACATGCAGCAAAATCTGTTGAAAACAAATGAAGGATTGGTACGAGAAAAAGTGTTGGCACCCATGGAACTGAATAAAGACAAAGCTATGGTGATTTCAAAAAAGCAACAACTAATTCAGATTAATGCTGGGAATATTAATCAAGCTGCTACTGCTTTGGGAAAAGAAAAAGAGTTGCTAGAAATAAAGAAAAGTAAGATTGACATACAACAAAATTTTATTACTGCATTATTCAATACTAAAACTGCCATTGCCGAATGGAAAAACAAGTATTTAATTGTGGCAACTGAGTCAGGTAAGTTGCAATACGCCAGTTACTTTCAAGAAAATAGTTGGATTAAAACTGGTCAGGAATTGTTTTTTATCATACCCAATCAACCAACTTATTTTGCTGAATTGTTGGCTTCTCAACAGAACTTTGGGAAGATAAATGAGGGGCAGATAGTGAATATTTCTTTAAATAGTTACCAACGAAATGAATTTGGGATTATCAAAGGGGTTATCAAAAATATTCCAGCATTTCCTATAAAGGATTCTGTATTCATTATCAGAGTGCAATTAATCAATGGACTAACAACCAACTATCACAAACAGTTGCACTTCAGTAATAACTTAACAGGCATTGCCGAAATCATCACTGCAAATGTGAGTTTAGCCGACCGTCTGCTTTATCAATGGAGAGGCATTTTTCAGCGTTAAATTCAAAAAAGTACTGGAAGTGATTCGGCATATAAGTGAAAAAATCTTTCCATTGTTGTCCTGTTGCAAATAGTTTACCCTAATTCTGTTACAGATTTTATTAATAAAAGGGCTCATTTTATGACAAGTTTCTCTAGAAATTGCCCTAATTTTGTTACATGTTTAGTCGCGGTATCATAGTAGAACTTGGCGAATGGCGAAAAAAAACTAATCGCAAACCACTGATAATCAGAGGCGCCAGGCAGGTAGGTAAGACAACGGTCGTTAAGCAATTTGGAATGGATTTTGAGCAATTCATCTATCTTAACCTCGAATTGCCTGAGGACAGAAAGCCATTTGAAGACTTTACTAACTTTGATACCCTTTTGCAGTCCCTGTTTTATTTAAAGAACCAGTCACTATCAAAAAAGGCGAATACGCTATTATTTATAGATGAAATACAAGAATTGCCACAAGCGCTTCAACAGCTTCGTTACTTTTATGAAGATACCCCAGATCTTGCCGTAATCGCAGCAGGCTCCTTGCTTGAAAGCCTGTTCAATCCAGACATTAGCTTTCCCGTTGGAAGAGTTGAATATATGGTAATACATCCCGTTTCTTTCCCGGAATTCCTGAGCGCAATTGGAGAAACGGCCGCTTTGGAACAACTAAAACTAGTTCCCCTGGCCAGTTTTGCAAAAGATAAATTAATGCAGTTGTTTCAACGATATTGTCTGCTTGGAGGTATGCCGGAAGTAATCGAACAGTATGCTGCAACAAAAGATGTTACTTCCCTCAATGCAGTGTATGAATCACTTCTGCTTTCATATCTGGATGACGTAGAAAAATATGCGTCCAATGCTGCACAGATAAATTATATCCGTCATGCTATCAGGGCAAGTTTTGCGGAAGCTGGTAAACGAATCAAGTTCCAAGGATTCGGAAAGTCAAATTATAAATCCCGCGAAATGGGGGAGGCTTTACGAACGCTTGAAAAAGCATTGCTTCTGCACCTGGTTTTTCCTCAAACGAATACAGTTCTGCCACTTCAACCAGACCTTAATAAATCACCCAGATTGCAAGTACTTGACACAGGGATGCTGAACTATTTTGTTGGCTTGCAAAAAGAAATTATCGGCACGCAAGATTTGAGTTCTGTATATCAGGGAACAATGATTGAACATATGGTGGGACAGGAATTGTTAGCTGCCCAATATAGTGCCCTACATGGACTTCAGTTTTGGGTTAGAGAAAAAAACAGTTCCTCATCTGAAGTGGATTATTTACAGGTATTTAATAGCCAATTAATTCCGATAGAAGTAAAATCAGGTGCCACGGGTAAGCTCAGATCGCTTCACCAATTTATGGATATGGCACCACATAATCTAGCTATTCGTTTTTATGCCAGCGATTTGGAAATATCAATCATTAAAACTCCTGAGCAGAAAGAATTTTACTTATTGAATCTTCCCTATTTTCTTGTCTCACAAATTGAAAAATACTTGGTCTGGTTTCAGGAAGAGGTAGATAAAAAGATGAACAATACTTCACAAAAATAAAATTAGTACAATGTCCTTTCAAGAAAAGAATATCGATATTAGAGATGTTTTGTTTGGTGATAACGTTACAGTGGTCAGACCCTGTAATTTATATGAATGCAGTATTGGCGATAATAGTTTTATTGGTCCCTTTGTAGAAATTCAGAAAGGAGTAGTCATTGGCAATGATTGCAAAATTCAATCACACAGTTTTATCTGCGATTTAGTAACCATTGGAAACAATTGTTTCATTGGCCATGGGGTGATGTTTGTGAATGATACCTTCAGCAATGGCGGTCCTGCTGGCAATCCTGCAGGCTGGAAAAAAACTTTTATCGGTAACCATGTTTCCATAGGTAGCAATGCAACTATACTTCCTGTTATTATTTGTGATCAAGTAGTGATTGGCGCTGGTGCTGTTGTAACCAAAGACATTACAGAACCCGGTGTTTATGCTGGCAATCCGGCGAAACGAATTTAGTTATTCCAAAACCCCTACTTTTCTTAAAAAAGCTAATAATCAGGCAAAGACAATTACAAATATTTTCAAGACTTCTATAATCTTAATTTTTAGCCTCCCGTTTATCTTATTACCTATCCAGATATATTGATTACAGACGCCAAAATGGCATTTCTAAGTGCAATGTATTTTTTCAAAAAAAATGTTTTGTCGAGGGTAACAATCACTTCCGCTTCTCCCACCATAGTTAAGAGAGTATCGAAAATTGTAAATGGTGGGTCTATTGGTCTGAATGAACGACTAGATTTAACTGACCAAGCAAAAAATAACATTAATTGCCACTAAAAAATAATCATATGAAAATGACATTCAATAAAAAAACTACGATTTTGATACCCTTTCTTGTACTTATTACTGTGTTATTTACCTACTACCCTGGCTTTACAAGATTTTTTGCTTCAGCACCTCCATTAGATCCACAATATTTAATTGATGAGCGCAATGACATTATTGGGACATTTAAATCTGAAGAAGATGCAAATTGGACTATGGTTTTTTCAGGAAACGGAAAATGCTATAATTACTACAACGGAACTTTAACAAGTACAAGCAGTTACTTGTTGTCAAACACAACTCCGCAATGCGGCACAGATGTTTTGATAGACGAAAACGAAAGTACCAGTTATCTGACACTAACAGACGATTCAGATGGTATCAGTATATGTTATGAAATAAATGGCGTTGGTTCTGAGTTGACATTAACGGTACTCAGCACACAAAATCTCCTTATCTTAGACCGTCAATAAATAATATTTATGGATAGCCTCTTGAAATATATAATTTCTATTACGATTCTCATCACTTCACCGGACCTCGCTTGCTCCCAAACACAGGCAAGCAAAGAACGAAAGCTTATAATCGGAACATGGCTAGTAGAAGATAAAAGTTATCAATTAGATTTTCAAGCAAATGGTGAATGTTTTGTATATTTCCCTAGTATGAAATTACACATAATAAATACTTACAGGATTTCAGATACTATGCCTGATTGCATTCCAAAAGAAGACATGATAATCGACCCAAAGGAAAAAGTTACCTTTCTTGAAATGATTGATAAAAAAGATGGATTTAAATTATGTTATGAAATTAATGGAATTACAGCTACAGTTCTTTCAATAAGACCATTGGGAAGAGGCGGATATACATTATTTGACCGCAAAAAATAAAAACTCATTGATAAAATCAATCAGCGAGAGTGGGTAGAGCATACCTGTGAAGATAGTTATACTGCATTATGGCTCACCGAGGAAATGCTTAAGATTATAAGTTTTGAATAATCAATAGCACTTTGACCAGACTTATCTCACGCGAAACTTGCTTATTGCATTCCCACTGCGTAACTGTGCAATCATCAACTCCCAGTACTTTCGCTAACTTTTCATTGCTCAACCCATGCTCATTTTTGTACCGTTTGATCTTGCCACCAAAACTGACGGTTTCGTGATCAAAGGAATAATAGCCAAGAAAAAAAACTATTAACTTTTTTCCCGGACACTAGTGTGTGCGCCTTGAAGTACTTAAAGTTTAAGTGCATGTTGTTAACATAATGATGGTAGGTCCATCAAAGGGAGTATCAGGCAAATCCTTCAAACCACTTTGTGGTGCTTTATCCAAAAGGGTCTGGTACTGAGCGACAAGGAAAAGGCGGAATGAATTTCGTCAGGTGGGGCATAGGGAGCTGAACGAAAGTGAATCACCATATTAAAACATCGATATGTCCATATAATCTGCTAAAATTGGAGAGAGTCACTGGTCTCTGAGAAATATTTCCCATTTCGGGAACTTTTATTATCTTTTTAATATTAAAGGAAATAATTACAGATTAATCATTAAACTCAATTATCATTATCAAATGGTTGGGAATGGTTTTATCGGCACACACGCACATTACGATAAGATTGATGCAACTAAAATTTAAAGCTATGACCCTAAGACCTATAAAGACTAAGAAGGACTATCAAAATGCGCTACTGCGTCTTGAGAGAATTTTTGATGCAAAACCAGGTTCTTCTGAAGGTGACGAACTGGAAATACTCGGTATTTTAATTGACACCTACGAAAAAATCTACTACCCTATCGAATTTCCTGATCCTATTGAAGCTATTAAATTTCGAATGGAGCAATTGGGTTACACGACACATTGAATATCCCAACAGATGTTTTAATACAAAACTATTAATAGCAATCTCTTTTCTAATAAATCCATAGTCAACGGAAAATCGTTTGCGTTGACTATGGATATCTATAGTCCAAGTTGACACCAAAAATTAATTACACCTTAATATAGATCTTCTTCTTATCTAACACATACACAATCAACCAAAAAAAGCTAATCATGCATAACGCATAGAGTAAAGATCCCACG
>JANOYH010000002.1:0-4507 GCA_031428775.1 Bacteroidota bacterium | reverse complement strand
GTACCTGTATATGTAAGAGAAGCAAATGCGGACCAGTTACTCGAACTTGCTTTGTTAGAAAATTTACAGCGAGAAAACCTTAATGCTATTGAGATTGCACTTTCCTACAAACGCTTAATGGAAGATTTAGATTACACCCAGGAGAAAGTTGCAGAACGCATGGGTAAAGAAAGAAGTACAGTTACAAATTATATTCGATTATTAAAACTTCCCCCAGATATTCAATTGGCCGTTCGCAAGGGCAGTTTGAGTATGGGACATGCTAGGGCCTTGGTTAATATTGATACGATCGACAAACAATTGTTTGTTTACAAAGAGATCCAAGCAAAAGGACTTAACGTTAGACAAACCGAGGAATTGGTGCGGAAAATTTATAAGGCCGACAAACAGGGTGCTGTTAAAGCTTCTATAAAATCGGACCTCCCTCCCGCCTATCGAAAATTAGAAGATAATTTAGCTTCGCATTTTGGAACCAAAGTAAAGATGGTACACAATAAAAAAGGCTACGGCAGCATCAGCATTGAATATTATTCGTTGGAAGAATTGAATAAAATTCTAGAAACCATGCATGTTACAGTCAGTTAATGTTACATGAATTTATACAAAATCCTCATATTGATTTTTCTATCGGTTTTGTTATTTCATGAATCAAGCGCACAGGTTGATACAGTAAAAATGGCTGCAACAGATTCTTTGATACAAAAAGATTCTATAAAAAAACACGACCCAAGAAAAGCTACGCGCAGATCAGCACTCATTCCTGGGTGGGGTCAGGCCTATAACAAAGAATATTGGAAGATTCCGCTAGTTTATGGAGCCCTTGCAATTCCTACCGTGATGTTTGTGTACAACAATAACTGGTACCAAAAAACGAAGTTTGCTTATGAAGCAAAATACAAAGCGCAGTATGAAAAGGATAGTAGCGACCTAGCTTTGATTGATCCTGAATTAGTTAACCTAAGTACTTCATCTTTGCAAAGTTATAGAAACAGCTTTCGACGAGACAGAGACTTTTCAGTTTTATTCTTTTTATTGGCTTGGGGATTGCAAGTGGTAGATGCTACAGTGTTTGGTCACCTGAAAGATTTTGACGTGAGTAATAATTTAAGCATGCGCGTAAAGCCCGAGTTTAATTCTACAACAAGAACCCCGGGATTAATGCTCAGCTTCCATCCTAAGAAGCCGGATAAGAAAATTTATGAAGTGAAGTAATTGTATGAAAACTTAACCATTCAAACATCCATCAAAAGAAATTAAAATCAACTCGTATGAACATCGCATTAATTGGATATGGAAAAATGGGCAAAGCTATTGAAAGCATTGCCATCGCGAAAGGACATCAAATTGTATTGAAAATTGATATTGACAATGCGGCTGATTTAAATCAAGAAAATATTTCGAAAGCCGATGTGGCAATTGAGTTTACCGGCCCACATAGTGCTTTTAACAATGTGATGAAGTGTTTGGATTTAGGAGTTCCAGTGGTTTGTGGATCAACTGGATGGCTAGATCAATGGAATGAAGTAACAGCGTTTTGTACAACAAATAATGGTAGTCTATTGTATGCTAGCAATTATAGTATTGGTGTAAACCTATTTTTTGAGCTAAATAAATACTTAGCCAAATTGATGGATGGCCATACAGAATATAATGTGGTCATGGAAGAAATTCACCACACACAAAAAAGGGACGCTCCAAGTGGTACAGCCATTACTTTGGCAGAACAGGTTTTGGCAGCTATTCAACGTAAAAAACAATGGGTCAATGTAACGAGTGCCGACAGTACCAATCTGGAAATTGTTTCAAAAAGAATTGACCCTGCCCCTGGAACACATACTATCAAATACACTTCAACTGTTGACGATATTGAAATCATTCATACGGCCCATAACAGGGTTGGCTTTGCGGGTGGCGCGGTATTAGCTGCTGAGTTTTTGTTCAACAAAAAAGGCATCTATGGGATGAAAGATGTACTTGGATTTTAAATCTTAAAAGAGAACCCAAGTTTCACATTAAATGCTTTAGACACAGGAATGGGTTGCGGTTGCTGCCAGCTACTTTGGGTTAATTGTAGTTCTATACCAAATAGTCTTGCACCAGCACCAAACTCATAAATGACGTTGTTGCCAGTTATAGAGGAAGATGAATAACTTTGAATAGCAGAACCAATATTACCCAAAACAAATAGATGACTTCTTAAAAAATATTGACGAAGCCCCCCTTTAATAGTTGTAATTTTTAGCGTGCCCGCAGGATTTGCTGATGTATTACCAAAAGATTGATAACCCAAAGTCCCCATAATCATTGTATTCCCTAAACCTAAACCCGCTCCTGCTTCCGCTCCAATGCCTCCATTACTAAAATCTTTAAAATCAGTATTGGTAGGAGTTGCATAATTCAAATTGGCCATAATCTGAAATTTTGGCAATTTTTGGGCAGCGACTTTAGTAACAGAAAAAAGAATTGCTAAGGCTACAAACAGATATTTTGATTTTTTGTACATAATTTTAGTTTCTGTAAAGTAAGTAAATTTCTTTTAATTTACTACATTAAACGCTTGTTCAAATAATTGATATGCTATCCAAAAAAACACAATACGCATTTAAAGCACTCACCTATTTAGCAGAACAGGAAAAAGACATACCCGTTTTAATCGCTGAAATATCTAAGAAAAAGAAGATCCCACTTAAATTCCTTGAGAATATTTTGCTGGAATTGCGTAAAGCGGGTTTGCTCGAAAGCAAAAAAGGAAAAGGGGGTGGCTATTTTTTAAAACAAGACCCACACAAAATTCCTTTGTCTAAAGTAATGCGCTTAATTGAAGGACCTATTGCCTTATTGCCCTGCGTTAGTTTAAACTTTTACCAAAAGTGTAAAGACTGCGACGAAAAGGTATGTGGTCTAAATCGCGTAATGATTGAAGTTAGAGACAATATGCTACAAGTATTAGAAAACAAAACAGTTTCAGACCTTACGGGAAAATAAGCCCTTTTTCTTTCTGTAAATTCTCTAGCATATCAATAGTCATTTTGTCTAAATTATATTCAGGCTTCCATCCCCAGTCTTTTGTAGCCACACTATCATCAATACTCTGCGGCCAGCTGTTTGCAATATTTTGTCTTGAATCTGGCACGCAATTCAATTGAAAATCTGGAATCTGTTTTTGTATAGAGGCCGCAATTTCTTTGGGTGAAAAACTCATCCCAGAAATATTATAAGATGTACGAACAGAAATTTTTTCTTCGGGTGCGTGCATCAATTCCATCGTTGCCCTAATTGCATCAGGCATATACATCATGGGTAAATAAGTATCCTCACTTAAAAAACTGGTGTACTTTTTTTCATTCAATGCTTCATGATAAATTTCAATAGCATAGTCGGTTGTACCACCGCCTGGGGCCGACTTATAACTGATCAATCCTGGATATCGTATGCTTCTTACATCAACTCCATATCGTTGATGGTAATAATTACACCAAAATTCACCCGCATATTTACTGATGCCATATACCGTTATTGGTTCTATCACGGTTTGTTGTGGACAAAGTTGTTTGGGAGAAGTAGGTCCAAAAACGGCAATACTACTAGGCCAATATACTTTGTGTAATTTTTCTTCTCGGGCTATATCCAATACATTCAAAAGCCCTTGCATATTCAAGTGCCAGGCTAAATTGGGATTTTTTTCTCCTGTGGCAGAAAGGATGGCGGCCAATAAATAAATCTGCGTAATATTCTGTCTAATTACTTGCACGTGCAACATCTCTTTGTTCATCACATCCATGCTAACATAAGGCCCTGTGCCTTTTAATAAATCATTCTCTTCACGCAGATCAGATGCTACTACATTGGCTGCACCATAAATTCTGCGCAATGCCAAGGTAAGTTCCACACCAATCTGTCCAGATGCTCCAATCACCAATATTTTATCCTTTGCCATTCAATTTGTTTTTGGGGCTTCAAAAATAGAGATTCTACCTAAAAAACCTAGACTTATCTTTCCCGAACGAGGGATTGTTCATAGTACGAATTCACTTAATTTCGCTGCAAATCACTCAGGCCTTAATTTTTAAAATTTAGCTATGTTACCAGATTACTTGATCAAGCTTTTTAAAAATCAATCTTATCAACCAACTAACTTTTTCTTGATCGCAGGCCCATGTGTGGTAGAAAGTGAAGAAATGGTAATGGAAATTGCTGACAGAGTGGCTAGTATTTGTAAACGCTTAGAGATTCCTTATGTTTTTAAAGCCTCTTATCGAAAAGCCAATAGAACAAGTGCTCATTCATTTACGGGTATTGGAGACGACAATGGTCTGGAACTAATAAAAAAAGTGGGAATGACTTATCATATCCCTACGGTATCTGATATTCACGCACACGAAGAAGCAGCTAGGGCCGCAGCATTTGTTGACATCTTACAAATACCTGCATTCTTGTGCAGACAAACGGATTTACTAATTGCCGCTGCACAAACAGGGAAAATTGTGAACGTAAAAAAAGGGCAGTT
>JANOYH010000001.1:0-5488 GCA_031428775.1 Bacteroidota bacterium | reverse complement strand
AACTACGGATTTGATGCTTTGCGCTTGTGTGTAGCCGCCACATGGTTAAATACTATGAGCGGATTAAAAGACTTAAGGGCTATGAAAGTAGCAGATCCAGCTAGGGCATTGGGTTTTCCAGATACTTCTTTCAAATCATTTGTAGGTGGACCAAATGGTGCTGACATGAGTACTTTAGGCGGTAATACCGTTGCTGGGCTTTACTCAACTATAGGCAGAAAAAGGTACTATGATGGATTGAAAGGCGAAAATACTTTTCTGGTTGGTTATCCTGAAATGTGTTTAACAATTGCTGAAGCAATTCATCGTGGTTGGATAGCTGGTTCTGCTGATACTTGGTATCAAAAAGGGATTAAAGCCATGTTTGCTTTTTATGGTGTAAATGATGGTGCTAACACAGTACAATTCTTAAAAACAACTGCACCAGGTGATTATTTATCTTATAATGTGAATTTTAGTTATGCTGATTATTTCAATCAGCCAGCGGTTAAATATGCAGGCGCAAATGCTACAGGATTGAATCAGATATTGACTCAACGCTATCTTTCATTAGCAAGAAACGCTGGTTTAGAAGCTTATTATCAATGGCGAAGAACTGGTGTGCCAACATTTTCAATTGGATCTGGTGTTGGTAATAGTGGAGTGATTCCATTGCGCTATCAATATCCTGCTTCTGAGTTGTCTACCAACAAAGAAAACTTTACTGTAGCTGTAGCCAATCAATATAGCGGCAATGATAATATCAATGCCCCAATGTGGATTATTAAATAGACTAATACTTGATAAAAATATTGAAATAGAAGCGAAGTTTGTTAAATTTCGCTTCTATTTCAATGATAAATACCCAATTATGCGAATTGCTAGTCTTTCGTTTTTGCTGCTTGTTTGTTTTCAAACTATTGCACAAAAAACAGCCACCATTTTACAGGTTCCAGGAATAAATCAAATTACCAAGATTAATGAAAAGGGTATTTCTGTTTTACCAAGTGGTCGTTTTGTTAGTCCAGCGGGAGATTTAATCAGAATCACACATGATCCATTTGGTATGAAAATTTCTCCTGATGGTAAAAAAGCAATCACCCTTCATGATGGTGTTTTTACTGTCATAGACTTAACAAGTATGTCAACTATAAGGGTACCTTCTTATGATAAAAAAATCCCAACTCCTTTTTCAAATGGTTCCTATCTTGGATTGGCCTTTGCAATGGATTCCAAAACTATTTTCCTAAGTGGCGGTGATAATGGTGCCGTGTTGGTATATGATGTGGAAAATTTGCAAAGAATTGATTCCATCACATTGAATGGCAAAGTGAATGGGGTCATGTATGAAGATAGCTTCACATCCGACATTGTCTATAATGAGTCAGCCAATGAATTACTAATTCTTGATAGGGCTAATTTCAGGATGGTTAGATATGACCTTTTACAAAAAAAGATCTCGGCTTCAATTCCTGTTGGTAGGCAACCATTTGGACTAGCGTTAAGTCCTGATAAAAAAACCGCTTTTGTTGCCAATGTAGGTATGTATTCATACCCATTAATTGAAGGAGCAAATAAAGCTAATTATGATGCTTTGTTAATTCCTCACCATCCATATGGGAACAATACCAAAGAATCCATTGAAGGCACTATTGTAGCAGGTAAAAAAATACCTGGTGTGGGAAATCCCAATGCGCCAGAAGCCATGAGTGTTTTTACCATCAATTTAGCAACCAATTCTGTAATGGATAAATTCAAAACGGGGAATTTGATTGGTCAATTGATTGAAGAAGTAGAAGTGGTAGGTGGCGCTAGTCCGAATTCAATAGCAGTAGGCAGTAAATTTGCCTATATCACCAATGCAACAAATGATAATATTTCCATTATAGATTATGAAAAACATGTGATAGTAGGACATATTCCAATAAAAGTGGATCAGCGGCTTGACAAGTATCGCGGATTATTACCATTTGGGATTTGTTTAAGTAAGGATGAACAAAAATTATATGTAGCACTTTTAGGTTTTAATGCTATTGCTGTTATAGATATTCCATCAAAGCAAACCTTGGGATTAATTCCAACAGGATGGGGCCCAACTAGGGTATTGTTATCAGCGGATGAAAAACAAATATATGCCATAACCTGTAGAGGTTTGGGGGCAGGTCCGAATGGCGGCAAAAACTTTGTGGCACCAATTCAAGGAACCTATATTGGCGACATACAATTGGGCAGTTTTCAGAAAATTGATATGCCTAATAAAACAACTATGCAAGAATATACAAATAAGGTAATTGCCAATACTTTTATGTCAACCGAACTAGAAGTAGATATAAGCAATCCCTTGCCAGCATTGCCTGGGTTAACAGAGACGCCTATAAAATATGTGGTTTACATTACCAAAGAAAATAGAACATACGACGAAGTATTTGGTCAGTTCAAAAATGCAAATGGAGATAGTACATTGGCGAGGTATGGAATAGACTGTGAATATACATTGCCCGATAGTTTAAAAACTACATTCAAATCGCTAAAAATTACACCGAATCATCACAAAGCAGCCAAGCAATTTGCGATGAGTGATAATTTTTATTGTGATAGTGATGCCTCCATTCATGGACATCATTGGATGATGGGTGTGATACCAAATGAATGGGTAGAAGTAAATTCATCAGTAAGTAAAACAACCCAATTGTTTTCTAGTGCACCAGGAAGAAGGTTTCCTGGATCAACAGGAAGTATGGATCCGGAAGACTATGCAGAAATTGGTGGTATATGGGAGGCACTTGAAAGAAAAAAAATTCCTTTTTATAATTTTGGAGAAGCCAATGAAACGGCCCATGTACGTGAAGAATGGCATGATACTGCAACTGGCGCAGCACATGGGGTAATGGTTCCAATGCAAAAGGCCTTATTTCAACACACCAGTCGTAATTATGCAGGATATAATACCAATATTCCAGATCAGTTCAGGATGGAACAGTTTGAAACAGAATTTACTAAAAAATGGATAAGTGGTAAAGAAAAAATGCCGTCACTTATTACCATGCAAGTTCCGAATGATCATACAGCAAAACCTCGACCCAAAGACGGATACAATTATCCTCATTCATTTATTGTAGATAACGACTTAGCTGTTGGTAGAATTCTTCATTTTCTTTCAAGGACAAAATACTGGAAGAATATGTTGGTCATTATAACAGAAGATGATCCACAAGGAGGAGTAGACCATGTTGACGCCCATAGGTCTATTTTAATGATGGCAGGACCCTATGTAAAGAAGAATTATGTGAGCCATACTCATGCAAATTTTGGAGCCATTCTAAAAACAATATATAATATTTTGGGTGTCCCTTATGTAAATCAATATGATGCTACTGGTTCACTATTGCAAGATTTTTTTACAAACAAGCCAGACTTTAGTGTGTACAATGTGGAGCCTCATGATGCAAGAGTATTTGATGTAAAAAAAGCCATGAAAAAATACAATCGAAATTTCGACTGGAGAAAAATTCAGCAAGGGCCTAAAATGGACGATATAAGTGAAATGCGCGACAATCACTATAAACAACAATCGGTTCCATTTATCAACAGTAAATTTTAAGGATAATTCAATTGTCAAGGGTTCAAATAGTTGAAACTGTTCAGGAAATGGTTACCTTCTATTGACATATACCGAGTTAAAATGGAGCAACACTTAATTGATCAACAATCTAAAATTGAAAATAATGGGATTTGAATTAGTTGTTTTTGATATGGCAGGAACTACTGTTAGAGATCAAGGAAATGTAAACGATGCATTCAGGTCTGCATTTGCAGAATCTGGAATGATTGTTTCTGTAGAGGATGTGGATTTGGTTATGGGCTATCGAAAGATGGAAGCCATAGAAATCATACTAAGGAAATATTTGGAAGCAATGGAATTTGATGTAGCCAGAATCAGTTTAATTCATGATTTGTTTACAAAAAAGATGGTGGCATTTTACGAAATTGATAAGAACTTAGAACCACTTCCGTATGTAATAGAAATTTTCACTAAATTGAAAAGTGTAGGTATTAAAATTGCTTTGAATACTGGTTTTACAAGGGTTATTACGGAGGCGATTTTGGCTCGTTTGGGTTGGGAGAATCTTAGTTTGATCGACAAAGTAATTTGTAGTGATGAAGTAGTAGAGGGTAGGCCACATCCATATATGATTCAAGCAATTATGGAAGACTTGGGTATTACCGATAGTAGTAAAGTAGTTAAAGTAGGGGATACATCCGTAGACGTGTTAGAAGGTCAATTTGCACAATGTGGCTTAGTAATTGGCGTAACAACAGGAGCTTATACTAGAAAACAGTTATTGGAATATCAACCTGATTTTATTATTGATTCATTGCAGGAATTACCTGCGCTAATTTGTTAACACTTGAAGAAAATATGGCTTAGCATTCATCAGGAAAAATACCGTGATAATTGGGTGGCAGTATATGCATCCTTGATTTGTTTTTTAACGTATGCATCTGTGTATGCATTTAGAAAACCGTTTACTGTTGGAACTTATGGTGATGGACCAAGTGTGTTTGGATTAGCATTTAAAGATGCACTGGTAATAAGTCAAGTATTGGGATATATGTTTAGCAAATTCTATGGCATTAAATTCATTGCAGAGTTAAAAAAAGTGGGAAGGGGAAAATTGGTGTTGCTTTTAGTAGGGATATCTTGGGTTTCATTATTATTGTTTGCCATTGTACCTGCTCCTTACAGTTTAATTTTTCTTTTTACTAACGGCTTCCCTTTAGGTATAATATGGGGTGTTGTTTTTTCATTTGTAGAGGGCAGAAAAGCCACTGATTTCATAGGAGCAACATTGGCTGTGAGCTTTATCTTTTCTTCTGGTTTTGTGAAATCGATAGCAAAATCAATGCAATTGAATTTTGAAATAACTGACTGGTGGCTTCCATTTGTAACTGGAGCAGTTTTTGTGGTTCCACTTTTATTATTAATTTATTTATTAGAAAAAATTCCACCTCCTTCTGAAAACGATGTGTTATTGAGGGTTACACGGATGCCACTAAATAAAGAAGCGAGAGGATTGTTTTTTAATCAATTCAAGCCTGGCTTAATTTTGTTAATTGTGATCTATGTATTCTTAACAGTTTTTAGAGACATACGTGATAATTTTGCTGCTGATATTTGGCGCGAACTCGGCTATGGCAATCAGCCTTCCGTTTTTACGGACACCGAAATTCCCATCACGCTTTTGGTATTGTTATTAATTGGAAGTATGATTTTAATACGAAATAATCGGAAGGCTTTTATTATTACTCAATACATTATTTTATTTGGATTTCTTTTGGCAGGTATTAGTTCTTTTCTCTTTATTAAACAGTTAATAAGTCCATTTTTGTGGATGACTTTAGTCGGACTTGGTTTATACATTGGATATATCCCTTTTAATTGTATACTTTTTGAAAGAATGATTGCCACATTTAGGATTACAGGTAACGTAGGTTTTTTGATGTATTT